>JAFLDG010000145.1 GCA_017302495.1 Burkholderiales bacterium | reverse complement strand
GACGCCCGACGCGCCGGCCTTCGCCGAGCGCGCGGCCGACGGCGCCTGGCGGCGCCTGAGCTGGGCGCAGACGCGCGCCGCGGTCGGCCGCCTCGCTCAGGGGCTGCTGGCGCTGGATCTCGCGCCGCAGGCGCCGATCGTCGTGCTGTCGGACAACGCGCTCGACCACCTGCTGCTGCTGCTCGCCGGCCTGCACATCGGCGTGCCGGTGTGCACGGTATCGTCGGCCTACTGCCGGCTGACGAAGGACTACACCAAGATCCACGGCATCCTGAACACGCTCGGGCCGGCCCTGGTCTACGCGTCCGACGCCGCGGTGTACGGGCCGGCGCTGGCGCACGCCGGGCTGCGCGCGCCGGTCGTGTTCAGCCGCGGCGCCGCCGCCTTCCCCGGCGCGATCGACTTCGAGTCGCTGCAGCGGCCCGAGACCGCGGCGGTGATGGAGGCCTTCGAGGCGATCACGCCCGACACCCACGCCAAGTACCTGCTCACCTCGGGCTCGACCGGCCACCCGAAGGTGGTGATCAACACCCACCGCATGCTGTGCGCGAACCAGCAGATGATCGCGCAGGTCTGGCGCTTCCTGCAGCACGAGAAGCCGGTGCTGGTCGACTGGCTGCCCTGGAGCCACACCTTCGGCGGCAACCACAACCTGCACCTGGTGCTGCGCCACGGCGGCACGCTGGTGATCGACGAGGGCCGGCCCGCGCCGGGGCTGATCGAGCGCAGCGTGGCCAACCTGGCCGAGGTTCAGCCGACGATCTGGTTCAACGTGCCGCGCGGTTTCGACATGGCGCTGCCGCTGCTCGAGGCCGACCTGGCCCTGGCCCGACGCGTCTTCGAGCGGCTGCGCGTCGTGTTCTACGCCGGCGCGGCGCTGCCGCAGGCCACCTGGGAGCGGCTGCAGGCGCTGGCCCGGCGCGTACGCGGCGAGGAGGTCTGGCTGACCACCAGCTGGGGCTCGACCGAGACCGCGCCGGCGATCACCAGCGCGCACTGGAAGCTGGACCGCGCCGGCAACATCGGCCTGCCGCTGCCCGGGCTGGAGCTGAAATTCGTGGCGGACCCGTCGAACGCGGGCGACAAGCTCGAGATGCGCGTGCGCGG
This sequence comes from Burkholderiales bacterium, assembly GCA_017302495.1. Taxonomy (GTDB): domain Bacteria; phylum Pseudomonadota; class Gammaproteobacteria; order Burkholderiales; family Burkholderiaceae_C; genus Rubrivivax. The sequence continues at coordinate 8,682 of JAFLDG010000145.1, read as the reverse complement.
CGTCAGCGTCTTCCCCGGCTACCGCGACGCGCCGCAGCTCACCGCGCAGGCCTTCGACGCCGAAGGCTGGTACTGCATCGGCGACGCCGGTTTCCCAGCCGACGCCGCGCGGCCGGAGGCCGGCGTGGTCTTCAACGGCCGCGTCGCCGAGGACTTCAAGCTGAGCACCGGCACCTGGGTGTCGGTGGGCACGCTGCGCGTGCGGGTCGTCTCGGCGCTGGCGCCCTATGCGCAGGACGCGGTGGTCACCGGCCACGACCGCGACGAGGTCGGCGTGCTGATCTTTCCGGCGCCGGCGGCCGCGGCGCTGCCGGTCGACGAGTTGCGCGCCCGCGTGGCTGTTGCACTGAAGGCATTGAAGGCCGAAGGCGGCGGCTCGTCGCAGGCGCCGGGGCGCGCGCTGCTGCTCGCCGAGCCGCCGAGCGCCGACGCCGGCGAGATCACCGACAAGGGCTACCTCAACCAGCGCGCGGTGCTGAAGCGCCGCGAAGCCGAGGTCGCCGCGCTCTACGCCGGCGGGCCGGGCGTGATCCTGGTGCGTTGAACCGCACCGAACGATGAACGACGACTTCCGCCCCGCCGAGGGCCTGCTGGGCCGCCTGACGATGCTGCGCGTCGATAGCGACGGCCCGGTCGTGCACATCCGGCTGAACCGCCCGGACAAGCGCAACGCGCTGAGCGAGACGCTGGTGCGCGAGATCGAGACCGCGTTCGTCCACCTGCCGGCCGGCGCGCGCGCGGCGGTGATCAGCGGCGAGGGCGCGCACTTCTGTGCCGGCCTGGACCTGTCGGAGGTCACCGAGCAGACCGTCGCCACCGGCATCCTGCACTCGCGGATGTGGCATGCGGCCTTCGACCGCGTCCAGTTCGGCCCGGTGCCGGTGATCGCGGTCCTGCACGGCGCGGTCGTGGGCGGCGGGCTCGAGCTGGCCGCCACCGCGCACCTGCGCGTGGCCGAGCGCAGCGCCTTCTACGGCCTGCCCGAAGGCCAGCGCGGCATCTTCGTCGGCGGCAGCGGCTCGGCGCGTATCCCGCGGCTGATGGGCGTCGCGCGCATGACCGACCTGATGCTCACCGGCCGCGTCTTCGATTCGGCCGAAGGCCAGGCCGCGGGCCTGAGCAACTACCTCGTCGGCGACGGCGAGGGCCTGCCGAAGGCGCTGGCACTCGCGCGCCAGGTGGCGAGCAACGCGCCGCTGTCGAACTTCGCGATCACGCAGGCGCTGCCGCGCATCGCCGAGATGGCGCCGGCCGAGGGCCTGTTCGTCGAGTCGCTGATGGCGGCGATCGCCCAGGGCGACGACGCGGCCAAGCAGCGCGTGCGCGACTTCCTCGACAAGCGCGCCGGCAAGGTCGGCGTCCGGCCGTGAGCAAGACCCACGTCCACCGCGTCGACGTCCACTTCGGCGACTGCGACCCGGCGGGCATCGTCTTCTTCCCGAACTTCTCGCGCTGGATGGACCAGGCCTCGCTCGCCTTCTTCGTCGCCTGCGGCGTGCCGCCGTGGCGCGAGCTGGTCAAGAGCCGCGGCATCGTCGGCACGCCGCTGCTCGAGATCCACACCCGCTTCTTCAAGCCCGCGACCTACGGCCAGACGATCGAGGTCCACACCAGCGTCGAGTCGTGGGCGGCGAAGACCTTCCGCCACCGCCACGTGGTCCGCCGCGGCGACACCGTGCTGTGCGAAGGCACCGAGGTGCGCGCCTTCGTCGAACGCCACCCCGACGACCCCGATCGCATCCGCGCGATCCCGATTCCCGAGGACATCAAGGCGCTGTGCCTTTGAATCCCGCCACCCCCGAAGGAGACGATGCGATGAACAAGTTCCTCCGCTGCACCCTGGCCGCCGCCGCGGCCGCCCTCGCCGCCGGCGGCGCGCTCGCCGACGTCAACATCGGCGTGACGATCTCGCTCACCGGCCCGGCCTCGGGCCTGGGCATCCCGGTGGGCAACCAGTTCAAGCTGTTCCCGAAGGAGATCGCCGGCGAGAAGATCAACCTGATCGTGCTCGACGACGCGTCCGACCCGGGCAAGGGCGTCGGCAACGCGCGCCGCTTCGTCACCGAGGACAAGGTCGACATCCTGTTCGGCGGCTCGATCACCGTCGTCTCGGCGGCGATCGCGCCGGTGGCGCTGGAGTCGAAGACGCCGCAGCTGTCGATCGCGCCGGTCGCCGTGCCGCCCGAGCAGGAGCGCTGGGTCTTCCGCCTGCCGCAGGGCGCGAACGTGATGGCCTTCCCGATCGTCGAGCACATGAAGAAGAACGGCGTCAAGACCGTCGGCTTCCTCGGCTACACCGATGCCTACGGCGAGCTGTGGCTGAAGCAGATGACCACCGATCTCGCCGCCGCCGGCATCAAGCTGGCCGCGGTCGAGCGCTTCGCGCGCACCGACACCAGCGTCACGCCGCAGGCGCTGAAGCTGGTGTCGGCGAACCCGGATGCGATCCTCGTCGTCGCTTCGGGCTCGGGCGCGGCGATGCCGCAGCTCGGCCTGGCCGAACGCGGCTACAAGGGCAGGATCTACCAGACGCACGCGGCGGCGACACCCGACCTGGTGCGCATCGGCGGCAAGGCGGTCGAGGGCACCTTCGTCGTCAGCGGCCCGGCCGTCGTCGCCGAGCAGCTGCCCGACAGCCACCCGTCGAAGAAGGTCGCGGTGGACTTCGTCACCAAGTACGAGGCGGCGAACGGCAAGGGCTCGCGCAACCAGTTCGCCGCCCACGCCTACGATGCGCAGATCGTGATGGAGAAGATCCTGCCCGCCGCGCTGAAGAAGGCCAAACCCGGCACGCCGGAGTTCCGCGCCGCGCTGCGCGACGGCATCGAGAGCATGGGCCGCACGGTCTTCTCGCACGGCGTGATGCTGTGGACGCCGACCGACCACTGGGGCTACACGAACGAGACCGGGGTGCTGCTGAAGGTCGACGGCGGCCAGTTCGTCGTCGTCCACTAGCCGGCCCGCAGGGGCCGGGCCGGACCCGCCGCGGCGCGTGCCCGCGGCGGCCACCGCCACGAACGAGAACCCGATGGACGCGACGATCGCCGGCATCCTGGCGCTGGACGGACTGAGCAACGGCGCGGTCTACGCGCTGCTCGCGCTGGCCACGGTGCTGGTGTTCGCCGTGACCCGCGTGATCTTCATCCCGCAGGGCGAGTTCGTCGCCTTCGCCGCGCTGACGCTCGCGCTGCTGCAGGCCGGCCGCGTGCCGGGCACGGTCTGGTTCCTGCTGGTGCTGGCCGCGGCGGTGGCGCTGCAGGACCTGGTGCACGGCCTGCGCCACCGCGCCGGCGCCGCCACGCTGGCGAAGCAGGCGCTGCGCACGCTCGCGGGGCCGGTGGCGGTGTCGCTGCTCGCGGTCTGGGCCGCGCCGCGGCAGTGGCCGCTGCTCGCGCAGGCCGCGCTCACGGTCGCGCTGGTCACGCCCTTCGGCGCGCTGCTGTACCGGCTGGCCTACGAATCGCTCGCCGACGCCAGCGTGCTCGTGCTGCTGATCGTCTCGGTCGGCGTGCACTTCGCGCTCGTCGGCCTGGGGCTGTTCTTCTTCGGCGCCGAAGGCTTCCGCAACCCGAGCTTCTGGGACGCGCGCTTCGCGCTCGGCCCGCTCGCGCTGTCGGGGCAGACGGTCATCGTCTTCGCCGCATCGATCGGCCTGATCGTCGGCTTGTGGCTGTTCTTCGAGAAGAGCCTCGCCGGCAAGGCGCTGCGCGCGACCGCGGTCAACCGGCTCGGCGCGCGGCTGATGGGCATCTCGACCAGCAGCGCCGGGCGGCTGTCGTTCACGATGGCGGCGTTCATCGGCGCGCTGTCGGGGCTGCTGATCGGGCCGACGACGACGGTGTTCTACGACAGCGGCTTCCTGATCGGGCTGAAGGGTTTCGTCGCCGCGGTCTTCGCCGGGCTCGCGAGCTATCCGCTGGCGCTGGTCGGCGCGCTCGGCGTCGGCCTGCTCGAAGCCTACGGCAGCTTCTGGTCCAGCCCGTACAAGGAGGTGATCGTGTTCTCGGCGATCCTGCCGGTGCTGCTGTGGCGCTCGCTGCGCGACCCGCACGGCGAGGACCATTGATGCCGCGCTGGGGCTTCCCCGCCTTCGCGGCGGTCATGCTGGGGCTGCCGCTGCTGCCGGTGCCCGACTTCTGGATCACGCAGAGCCTGTACATCGGCCTGTACGCGCTGGTCGCGCTCGGCCTGGTGCTGCTCACCGGCGTGGCCGGCCTCACCTCCTTCGGCCAGGCGGCCTTCGTCGGCGTCGGCGCCTATGCCGCGGCCTGGCTGGCGACGCAGACCGCGCTGCCGCCGCTGGCCACACTCGCGGTCGGCGTCGGCCTGGCCGTGGGCGCCGCGCTGGTGCTGGGGCTGCTGACGCTGCGCATGTCGGGCCACTACCTGCCGCTGGCCACGATCTGCTGGGGCCTGGCGCTGAACTACACGATGGCCAACATGGAGGGGCTGGGCAAGTACGACGGCATTCTCGGCATCCCGGCGATGCAGTTCTTCGGCGTCGACCTCGGCACCGGCCGCGGCCTGCATCCGCTGGTGTGGGCGATCGCGCTGGTCGCGGCGCTGGCGGTGGCCCGGCTGCTCGACTCGCGCCCGGGGCGCGCGATCCGCGCGCTGAAGAGCGGGGCGACGATGGCCGAGGCGATGGGCATCTCGACCTTCCGCTACAAGCTCACCGCCTTCGTCATCGCCGCGGTGCTGGCGGCGGTCTCGGGCTGGCTGTTCGCGCACTTCCAGCGCAGCGTCAGCCCGTCGCCGTTCTCGATCAACAAGGGCATCGAGTACCTGTTCATGGCGGTGCTCGGCGGCGTCGGCCATGTCTGGGGCGCGTTCCTCGGCTCGGCGGTCGTGCGCCTGACCGAGGACCAGCTGCAGGTGCTGCTGCCGAAGCTGCTCGGCACCGGCGGCAACTTCGAGACCATCGTCTTCGGCGTCGTGCTCGTCGTCGTGCTGAAGGTCGTGCCCGACGGGCTGTGGAGCTTCGTCGGCCGCTGGCGCCCCGCCGCGGCCGGCGCGCGCGCACGCGACTGGGCCGGCGCCGAGCCGCTGCCCAGACGGCCGAAGCCGGCGCCCGGCGAGCGGCTGCTCGAGGTCGACGCGGTGCGCAAGCAGTTCGGCGGGCTGGTCGCGGTGAACGACGTCAGCTTCGACGTGAATGCCGGCGAGATCGTCGCGCTGATCGGCCCGAACGGCGCGGGCAAGTCCACCACCTTCAACCTGATCACCGGCGTGCTGTCGCTCTCGGGTGGCGCGGTGCGCTGGCGCGGGCAGGGCATCGCCGGCCGGCCGGCGCGCGCGATCGCCCGGCTGGGCGTGTCGCGCACCTTCCAGCACGTGAAGATGATCCCCGAGATGACGGTGCTGGAGAACGTCGCGCTCGGCGGCTACGGCCGCACGAGCTCGGGCGTGGCCCGCGCGATGCTGCGCCTCGACCGCGCCGAGGAGAAACGGCTGTTCGCCGAGGCCGAGGCGCAGTTGGCGCGCATCGGCATGGCCGAGCGCATGCACGAGCCGGCCGGCAACCTGCCGCTCGGGGCGCAGCGGCTGATGGAGATCGCGCGCGCGCTGGCCACCGACCCGGCGCTGCTGCTTCTGGACGAGCCGGCCGCCGGCCTGCGCCACCACGAGAAGCGCGCGCTGGCCGCCGCGCTGCGCCAGCTCAAGGCCGAGGGCGTGAGCCTGCTGCTGGTCGAGCACGACATGGATTTCGTGATGGGCCTGGCCGACCGCGTGGTGGTGATGGAGTTCGGCACCAAGCTGATGGAAGGCACCCCGGCCGAGGTGCAGGCCAGCCCAGAAGTCCGCGCCGCCTACCTCGGGACGGAACATTGATGCGCGCCGCACGGCCGCCCCGAAGGCGCTCGCGCCACATGGGCTGCGGGGCAGCCCCTGCGTGGCCGCGGGGGACCGGCCGCAGGCCCGAGGGGGCCCGGTGACCACGCTGCTGGAAGTGACCGACCTGCACGCCGGCTACGGCCGCGCCGAGGTGCTGACCGGCCTGAACTTCTCGCTTCGGGCCGGGCAGGTGGTCAGCGTGATCGGGCCGAACGGCGCCGGCAAGTCGACGACGCTGGCGGCGCTGATGGGCATCCTGCCGTACCGCGGCCGCGTGCGTCTCGACGGCCAGGACCTGGCCGGCAGCACGCTCGAGGACCGCGTGATGCTCGGCCTGGCGCTGGTGCCGGAGAAGCGCGAGCTGTTCGGCACGATGCCGGTCGAGGACAACCTGGTGCTCGGCGGCTACCGCGCGATGAAGCGGAGCGTGCCGCACTGGAAGCGCGAGATCGAGCGCGTCTACGCGCTGTTCCCGCGGCTGCAGGAGCGGCGCACGCAGCTCGCCGGCACGCTGTCCGGCGGCGAGCGCCAGATGCTCGCCGTCGGCCGCGCGCTGATGTCGGCGCCGAAGCTGCTGATGCTCGACGAACCGAGCCTGGGGCTGGCGCCGCTGGTCGTGCGCGACATCTTCGCGATCATCGAGCGCCTGCGCGAGCAGGGCACAAGCATCCTGCTGATCGAGCAGAACGCACGCGCGGCGCTGGCGGTGTCCGACCACGGCTACGTGCTCGAGACCGGCGCGTTCGCGCTCGACGGCCCGGCAGCGCAGCTCGCGCAGGACCCGCGCGTGATCGAGACCTACCTCGGCGCGCAGCGCGGCTGAGGGTCGGGCGCCCCGCACGCCCCCCGCGCAGCCCGCGCGCGCTGGACGCCGGCGCTTCCTTCGTCGATGATGCGCCGGCCCGCCGCGGCCGCCGGCCCTGCCTTCGCCGGGGCGGCGGCACCCCCCCTCACGCAGGAGACACCCCATGGCTGAACTCGATCGCATCCTGGCCGACGCCGTCGCCGCCGAGCACCTGCCCTTCGTCGTCGGCATGACCGGCAATGCGCAGGGCCTGCTCTGGTCCGGCGCCGCGGGCGAGGCCCGCGCCGGCATGCCGGCCGCCGTCGACACGGTGTTCCGCATCTTCTCGATGACCAAGGCGGTCGGCAGCACCGCGGCGATGATCCTGATCGACCGCGGCCGGCTCTCGCCGGACACCGCGGTGGCCGACATCCTGCCCGAGTTCGGGCAGCTGCAGGTGCTCGACGGCTTCGACGCCGGCGGCCAGCCGCGGCTGCGCGCGCCGCGCACGCCGGCCACCGTGCGCCACCTCGCCACCCACACCTCCGGGCTGACCTACGAGTTCTGGAACACCGACATGCCGCGCTACATGGCGGCCACCGGGCTGGCGACGATCCTGTCCGGCGCGCGCAGCTCGCTCGCCTACCCGCTGCTGTTCGACCCCGGCACGCGCTGGGACTACGGCATCGGCATCGACTGGCTCGGCCAGGTGGTCGAGAAGGTCGACGGGCGGACGATCGACCGCTTCTGCCGCGACGAGATCTTCGAGCCGCTGGGCATGAAGGACACGCGCTTCGAGCCCGACCCCGACATCGCGCCGAGGCTGGCGGGCGTGCGCATGCGCGGCGAGGACGGGCACTTCGTCGACTTCGAGCTGGCGCCGCCGTCGAAGCCGGAGTTCTACGGCATGGGCCATGCGCTGTACTCGACCGCGCCGGACTACCTGCGCTTCCTGCGCCTGTACCTGAACCGGGGCCAGCTCGACGGCCGGCGCATCCTGAGCGAGGCCGGGCTGCGGACGATGCTGGCGAACCAGATCGGCGACCTCCCGATCCCGTGCCTGAAGACCGCGGCGCCGCCGGTCACGGCCGACACCGAGTTCTTCCCCGGCCGCCGCAAGAGCCACAGCCTGGCCTTCGAGCGCATCGAGGAGGACGTGCCCGGCATGCGCGCCGCCGGCTCGCAGTTCTGGGCCGGCGTGTGCAACACGCACTACTGGTGGGACCCGAAGAACGACGTCGCCGGGCTGATCATGACGCAGTCGCTGCCGTTCGTGGAGCCGCGCTTCATGGGCGTGTACGAGGCCTTCGAGCGCGCGGTCTATCGATCGCTGCAGCGCTAGCGCGCGCGCCGGCGCCGGCGCCGGGGACTGCGGCGCGTTGCGCCGCCGACGGCCGGTGGCGGCACCTCGTCGCCCGCCGGTCAGGGGAAACCCGCCTCGCGCCGGCCGACCTGTGCGATAATTGCCAAGTTCGCCGGTTCGGGCGGCCTGCCCGGCCGGCGATTTCGTTCATCCCTCTGACCCTCGTCGAGCCGGGCCCCGGGCGCATCCGCCTGCGGCATCCCCACCGCGTCTCGAGGCCTGGTTGGCGGCGATGCCGTCGCCCCGGGCATTCGGCGGGTCTCGGCGTTATCGGCCCTTCCCCGGGCCGGGCGCGGTTCTCCCTTCTCCTCGGCGATCCCATCCCGGCGTGCGCCTGCCGTGCCGCCGTGGCCGTGTCCGTCGTGGCTTCGAGCCACCGGGCGCGGCCTTCAGCCGAAAGCCGCGTGATCCGATGACTTCCACGACGATGCCCCTGCCCACCACGGCCACCCCCGGCCCTGGCGGCTTCGACCACCTGGGCCTGGCGCCCGAGATCCTGAAGGCCATCGGCCAGGCCGGCTACACCGCGCCCACGCCGGTCCAGGCCAGGGCGGTGCCGGCCGTGCTGAGCGGGCGCGACCTGCTCGTCTCGTCGCGCACCGGCAGCGGCAAGACCGCGGCCTTCGTCTGGCCGGCGCTGCAGCGCAGCGTCGCCGCACGCCGCGACCCGACCCGCGGGCAGGTGCCCGGCCGCCCGCAA
>JAFLDG010000144.1 GCA_017302495.1 Burkholderiales bacterium | reverse complement strand
GCCGCCGGTGCGGCTGCCGGCGCGCGCCGCGCGGGCGCTTCGGGCCGCTGCAGCACGTCCCGATCGGGTACCTCGCGCGGGGGCGGGATGTCGCTGACGTGGACCTGCCCCTTCGCGTCGCGCCACTTCCACTGGGCCTGAGCCGGGCCGGCCAGCGCGGCGGCGACGGCGATCGCCAGCGTCCAGGACGGCAGCCGGCGCAGCGGATGGGCGGGGGGCAGCATCGGACGGAGTGTAGGGGCGCCGGCGCCGGGCGGCTGTGCAGCCCGTCACGGGCCGGGGCCGGCACTCGGCGCCCGTTTCTATAATCGCTTTTTGCGTCCGGAGCCATTTATGCGCCTGATCGGCCAAGCGCTGACCTTCGACGACGTGTTGCTGGTGCCCGCGCACTCGCGCGTGCTGCCGCGCGACACCAGCCTCGCGACCCGGCTGAGCCGCAACATCCCGCTGAACCTGCCGCTGGTCTCGGCAGCGATGGACACCGTGACCGAAGCCCGCCTGGCGATCGCGATCGCCCAGGAAGGCGGCATCGGCATCGTGCACAAGAACATGACGCCGCAGGCCCAGGCGGCCGAGGTCGCGCGCGTCAAGCGCTACGAATCCGGCGTGCTGCGCGACCCGATCACGATCACGCCCGAGGTCACGGTGCGCGAGGTGCGGCAGCTGTCGAAGCAGCACGGCATCTCGGGCTTCCCGGTGCTGCAGGGGCGTGCGGTCGTCGGCATCGTGACGAACCGCGACCTGCGTTTCGAGACGCGCATGGACGCATCCGTGCGCGAGATCATGACGCCGCGCGAGCGCCTGGTCACGGTGCGCGAAGGCGCGACGCTCGACGAGGCGAAGGCGCTGATGCACCGGCACAAGCTCGAGCGCGTGCTGGTGGTGAACGACGCCTTCGAGCTGTGCGGGTTGATGACGGTGAAGGACATCACCAAGCAGACCGACTTCCCGAACGCCGCGCGCGACCGGCTGGGCAAGCTGCGTGTCGGCGCCGCGGTCGGCGTCGGCGACGGCACCGACGAGCGCGTCGAGCTGCTGGTGCGGGCCGGCGTCGATGCGATCGTCGTCGACACCGCGCACGGCCACAGCGAAGGCGTGGTCGAGCGCGTGCGCTGGGTCAAGCGCCGGTTCCCGCAGGTCGACGTGATCGGCGGCAACATCGCCACCGGCGCGGCCGCGCTGGCGCTGGTCGAGGCCGGGGCGGATGCCGTCAAGGTCGGCATCGGGCCGGGCTCGATCTGCACGACGCGCATCGTCACCGGCATCGGCGTGCCGCAGATCACCGCGATCGACGAGGTCGCGAAGGCGATCAGCGGCAGCGGCGTGCCGCTGATCGCCGACGGCGGCATCCGCTACTCGGGCGACCTGGCCAAGGCGATCGCCGCCGGCGCGCACAGCGCGATGCTCGGCAGTGCCTTTGCCGGCACCGAGGAGGCGCCCGGGGAGGTCGTGCTCTACCAGGGCCGCAGCTACAAGAGCTACCGCGGCATGGGCTCGCTCGGCGCGATGCAGCAGGGCTCGGCCGACCGCTACTTCCAGGAAGGGGCCGACACCTCGAGCTCGGCCAAGCTCGTGCCCGAGGGCATCGAGGGCCAGGTGCCGTACAAGGGTTCGCTGGTGGCGATCACCTACCAGATGGCCGGCGGCCTGCGCGCGGCGATGCACTACTGCGGTTGCGCGTCGATCGCCGAGATGCACGAGCGCGCCGAGTTCGTGCAGATCACCGCCGCCGGCATGCGCGAGAGCCACGTGCACGACGTGCAGATCACGAAGGAAGCGCCGAACTACCGGATGGAGTGACGGTGCGGCGACCGGGGTGCGGGTCGACGGTGCCACCGCTCGCGCGAGGAGGCCTGCTTGAGTCCTGATGCCGCGGTGCCCGCGGGGCGCCGGGCGGCGATGCCGTTCATCCTGATCGCGGTGCTGATCGACATGGTCTCGATCGGCCTGATCGTGCCGGTGCTGCCGCTGATCGTCGGTACCTTCACCGCCTCGCCGGCCGAACAGGCGTTCTGGTTCGGCGTCGTCACCTTCAGCTTCGGCCTGGCCAACTTCCTCGGCTCGCCGGTGCTCGGGGCGCTGTCCGACGCCCGCGGCCGGCGGCCGGTGCTGCTGCTCGGCTTCACCGGCCTGGCGACCAGCCTGATCGTCACCGGCCTGGCCACTGCGCTGTGGATGCTGATCGCGGTGCGGCTGTTCAGCGGCGCGATGCAGAGCAACGCGGCGGTGGCCAACGCCTATGTGGCCGACATCACGCCGCCCGAGCAGCGGGCGCGCCGCTTCGGCCTGCTCGGCGCGATGTTCGGCCTGGGCTTCACGCTCGGGCCGGCGGTGGGCGGCCTGCTCGGCGCGATCGACCTGCACCTGCCGTTCTTCGTCGCCGGCGGGTTGGCGATCCTGAACGGGCTGTACGGGTTCTTCGTGCTGCCCGAATCACTGCCGCCGCCCAAGCGCCGCGCCTTCGAGTGGAAGCGCGCCAACCCGTTCAGCGCGCTGCAGGGCTTGAGCCGGCTGCACGGCGTCGGCCCGCTGGTCGCGGTGATCGCCCTGGCCGCGCTGTCGCAGTTCACGCTGCACACCAGCTGGGTGCTGTACACGACCTTCAAGTTCGGCTGGGGGCCGGCGCAGAACGGGGCGTCGCTGTTCGTCGTCGGCCTGAGCTCGGCGTTCGTCCAGGGGGTGCTGCTGAAGCACCTGCTGCGCCGCTTCACGCCGCAGCGCATCGCCGCGGTCGGGCTGGTCGGCTCGGCGCTGACCTACCTCGGTTTCGGCCTCGCCAGCGAAGGCTGGATGATGTTCGTCGTGATCGTCGCCGGCACGCTCGTCGGCGGCGGCGCGCAGGCGTCGATCCAGAGCCTGGTGTCGAACGCCGCCGATGCCCGCACCCAGGGCCGGACGATGGGCTCGGTGGCCTCGCTGCAGAGCCTGATGGCGGTCATCGCGCCGACGATCGCCGCGCCGCTGCTGAGCCTGGTTTCGCACCGGCCGCCGGGCGACCCGTGGATCGGGCTGCCGTTCTACTTCTGCGCGCTGCTGCAGGCCGTCGGCGCGACGCTCGCGATCACCCATTTCCGCCGCCAGCGCCGACTCGCGCCGGCGCTGTCCGTCTGAAGGCACTCGATGCACGACAAGATCCTGATCCTCGACTTCGGCTCCCAGGTCACGCAGCTGATCGCGCGCCGCATCCGCGAGGCGCATGTCTACTGCGAGATCCACCCGAACGACGTGGGCGACGCCTTCGTCCAAGCGTTCGCACCGAAGGGCATCATCCTCAGCGGCAGTCACGCCAGCACCTACGAGGCGCACGAACTGCGCGCGCCGGACGCGGTGTGGGCCGCCGGCGTGCCGGTGCTCGGCATCTGCTACGGCATGTTCACGATGGCCGTGCAGCAGGGCGGCCAGGTGGAGGCCAGCCCGCAGCGCGAGTTCGGCTACGCCGAGGTGCGCGCCCGCGGCCACACCAGGCTGCTCGACGGCATCGAGGATTTCCGCACGCCCGAAGGCCACGGCATGCTGAAGGTGTGGATGAGCCACGGCGACAAGGTCACCGCGCTGCCGCCGGGCTTCAAGCTGATGGCCAGCACGCCGAGCTGCCCGATCGCCGGCATGGCCGACGAGGCGCGCGGCTACTACGGCGTGCAGTTCCACCCCGAAGTCACGCACACCGTGCAGGGGCGGGCGCTGCTCGAGCGCTTCGTGCTCGACATCTGCGGCGCGAAGCCCGACTGGGTGATGCGCGACCACATCGCCGAGGCCGTCGCGAAGGTCCGCGAGCAGGTCGGCGGCGAGGCGGTGATCCTCGGCCTTTCCGGCGGCGTCGATTCCAGCGTGGCGGCGGCGCTGATCCACCGCGCGATCGGCGACCAGCTGACCTGCGTCTTCGTTGACCATGGCCTGTTGCGGCTGAACGAGGCCGAGAGCGTGATGGCGATGTTCGCCGGCCGGCTGCACGCGAAGGTGGTGCACGTCGACGCGAGCGTTCAGTTCATGGGCAAGCTGGCCGGCGTGGCCGACCCGGAGGCGAAACGCAAGATCATCGGCGCCGAGTTCGTCGAGGTCTTCCAGCGCGAGGCGGCGAAGCTCGCCGACGCGCGCTGGCTCGCGCAGGGCACGATCTACCCGGACGTGATCGAGAGCGGCGGCGCGAAGACGAAGAAGGCGACCAGCATCAAGAGCCACCACAACGTCGGCGGCCTGCCGGAGACGCTGGGCTTGAAGCTGCTGGAGCCGCTGCGAGACCTGTTCAAGGACGAGGTGCGTGAACTCGGCGTCGCGCTCGGCCTGCCGCACGACATGGTCTATCGCCATCCGTTCCCGGGGCCCGGGCTGGGTGTGCGCATCCTGGGCGAGGTCAAGCCCGAGTACGCCGCGCTGCTGCAGCGCGCCGACGCGATCTTCATCGACGAGCTGCGCTCGACGATCGACGAGCGCAGCGGCCGGAGCTGGTACGAGCTGACGAGCCAGGCCTTCGCCGTCTTCCTGCCGGTGAAGAGCGTCGGGGTGATGGGCGACGGCCGCACCTATGACTACGTGGTCGCGCTGCGCGCGGTGCAGACCAGCGACTTCATGACCGCCGACTGGGCCGAACTGCCGCACGCGCTGCTGAAGAAGGTGTCGGGCCGCATCATCAACGAGGTGCGCGGCATCAACCGCGTCGTCTACGACGTCAGCAGCAAGCCGCCGGCGACGATCGAGTGGGAATGAGTCGGTACCGATGACGCCGCTGGAGAGCTGCTTCTTGGCCCTGAAGTAGTTGATCAGAAGCTGTCGGTGCGCGCGCACGGTGGCGGCGAACTTCTTGACCGGCCCGATGCGTGAACGCATTGCCCGGGTCCACCAGGCATCGAGGAACTTGGCCGCCCAGGCAGGGGACTCGTATTCCCAGAACAGCTGGAACTCCTCCTTGAGCAGGCAGGCCCGCACGCTCTTGAGGTTGTAGGCCGCAGGCTCGAGCGCTGCTTGTTGGTGAGGTTCTCCGGCCGCTTGAGCGCCCGCTTGAGCAGGCACCAGCGCTTCTTCTCGAGCAGCGGCTCATAACCCTCGCGGATCATTCGGCGCGCCTCGCCGGCGCGCACCTCGTCCAGCGCCTTGTTGAGCTTGGCCACCATGTGGAAGCGGTCCAGGATGTTCAGCGCCCCAGGGCAATGCTTGTCGATGATCTCCAGGTACGGCCGCCACATGTCCGAACAGACGAACTCGACCGAGGCGGCCAGCTGCTGGCCGATGAGGGTGAAGAAGTCCTCGAAGCTCTGTTTCGTGCGGTCCTTGCCCACCCACAGCAGCCGCACGCAGTCGGCCTGGATCTGGTAGACCAGCGTGAGGAACTTGCGACTCTTGCCGATGTGGATCTCGTCCACGCCGATGGCGCGCAAGGTCCCGAGCTCGCGGTGGTGCGCCAGCCCCCACTGCACGACGTACTCCACCGCGTGGCAGACCTGGTCCCAGGTGGTGCCGAAGCTCTGCGCCGTGGACCCGCTCGTTCTTCAGGCTGTTGAAGAAGCTCTCGGTGGGTACGTTGTCCCAGCAATCGCCCTTGCGGCTCATCGAGGCCGTCATCTCGTACTCAGTGAGCTTGGCGGCCATGGCCTGGCTGGCGTACTGGCTGCCACGTTCGCTGTGGAAGATCACGCCGGCGCCCGGTTTGCGCCGGAACCAGGCCATCGTCAGCGCGTCAGTGACGATGTCGGCGGTCATGCGCGGCTTGATCGACCAGCCGATGATCTCGCGGTTGAACAGGTCCAGCACGATGGCCAGGTACAGCCAGCCCTCGCCGGCGGGCGCGGTGCGGCTGTCACCCACCGGTCACATCCGGCCGGTCGACTGCGGGCCCCGGGATCCAGCCGCCGCGTCCGGCGGCGATCGACACATGTCCGACGCTGCCGAACGCGCGCTGCACACGCGCATCGCCCGCTCCGAAGAGGCGATCCGCCGCTCCTTCCTCGATCACCTGTTCTGCGTCTGCGGCCGCAGGTCGCGCGCATCGACGGTGGGCGAGCGCTCGACCCCGACAGCCTGTTCGACGTGCAGGTCAAGCGCATCCACGAATACAAGCGCCAGCACCTGAATCTGCTGCACGTCATACACCGCTACCGGCAGCTGAAGCTGCAGGCGCAGGCCGACGCGGTGCCGCGCACCTTCGTCTTCGGCGGCAAGGCCGCGCCGGGCTACCGGATGGCCAAGCTGATCGTCAAGCTGGTGCACGCGGTGGCGGCGGTGATCGAGCGCGATCCGCGCGTGCGCGACCTGATCCGGGTCGTCTTCGTGCCGGACTTCAACGTCAAGACCGGCCAGCGCATCTATCCGGCGGCCGACCTGTCCGAGCAGATATCGACCGCCGGCAAGGAGGCCTCGGGCACCGGCAACATGAAGTTCATGATGAACGGCGCGTTGACGATCGGCACGCTCGACGGCGCGAACGTCGAGATCCTGCAGGCGGTGGGCGAAGACAACTTCTTCCGCTTCGGCCTGGGCGTCGACCAGGTCGCCGAGGTCTGGCGCGCCGGCCATCGGCCGCGGGCGTGCGTCGAGCGCAGCGAGGCCTTGCGCGGGGCGATCGAGCTGCTGCGCTCGGGCCTGTTCGCGCACGGCGACCGCGAGCTGTTCCGGCCGCTGGTCGACAACCTCCTCGACCACGACCCCTTCCTGGTCTGCGCCGACTTCGACGACTACGTCGCCGCGCAGCAGCGGGCCGACGGCGCCTGGCGCGACCATGAGCGCTGGACCCGCATGTCGGTGCGCAACGTCGCACGCAGCGGCCGCTTCTCGGCGGACCGTGCGGTGCGCGAATACGACGCCGAGATCTGGCACACGCGGGCCGGGCCGAAGACCGGGCCCGCGCGCTGACTGGCTACGGTGTCGGCGCCGCGGGACCTGCGACCCGCCGGCGCTGCGGCAGTCGACGGGGCGGCTGCCGCAGGCGTCCGTCCTCAGGCCGGCGCGTTCTCGGTCGCCGGGCCTCGGGCGGCCTCCAACGCCTTCTCCGCTTCGAGCCAGTCATCGAGTTCGCGCCCTGCCGCGAAGCCGCGCGCTTGCGCCCGGTAGTAGGCCGCCTCGGTCAGCCAGGCGTGGCGGTCGAGTGCGCCCGCTTCCGGGCCGGCCGGCATGACCGTCCCGGCATCGGCTTTCGCACTGCGGGCTGCAGCGGGTCTTTCCGTCGTCATCGGCGTCGACATGGCGATCTCCTCGATCAACTGAAGGGTGGGTCCACGAACCGGCCTCGGCACGCGCAGCCTGCTGGGCAGCGGGACCGCGCCCGAAATACCGGCGCCGTGCGTGGCCCGGCTGCAAGACCCGGCAGCATCGTGCCCGACCGGCGATAACGGTTTCGTGACGTCAGGTGCGGATCCGACGTTGTGCCGGGCGCGCGAGCGGCTCGACAGCGGCAACGCCCGCCGGACGAGGGCCGCGTGCACCACCGCCCGCGTGGCCCGTCGGCCACGGCGCTTGCCGTCTGGAGGGCCGCCGTGCCCGGCAGTAATGGTTCTGCAACGGCTGTCTCATGAAACTGGAAGCTTTTTGCCTCGAAAGCGCAACGGTCGCGACCTAACCTCTTAGAACGGACCGGGACTGCGGTCCGCAGGGCGCGCAGCGCGCCCGCCCTCATGCAAACCTCTCGGGAGTTCCGGAACATGAAGAAAGCGCTTCTCTTCGTCTCGACCGCTGCCGCGTGTGCTGCCGCGGCGGCGCAATCGTCGGTCACGCTGTTCGGCGTGGTCGACGTCAACGTCGGCTGGATCGACAACACCGGGCCGGGCGACACCTGGCAGCTCGGCACCAACGGCATGTCGACGAGCCGGCTCGGCTTCCGCGGCGTCGAGGACCTGGGCGGCGGCCTGAAGGCGTCGTTCTGGCTCGAAGGCGAGATCGACGCCGACACGGGCACCGCGCGGGCCAGCTTCGGCAATGGCGACCCCGCGACCTCCGGCTTCAACTTCCAGCGCCGCTCGACGGTGAGCCTTTCCAACCGCTTCGGCGAAGTCCGCCTCGGCCGCGACAACGTGCCGACCTACTGGACCTGGACCGTGTACGACCCCTTCGGCGCCACCGGCGTGGGCAGCTCGCAGAACCTGCAGACCGATACGAGACTGCTCAGCGGCACCAACGGCAGCTACGGCACGGCCTCGCGCGCGAGCAACCTGGTGTCGTACATCCTGCCCGACGGCATCGTCGGCAAGGGCCTGACCGGCCAGCTCTCGGTTGCCGCCGGCGAGAACGCGCCGGGGAACAAGTACTACGGCGGCCGTATCGGCTATGCCGACGGCCCCTACAGCATCGCCGCCGCCTACGGCGAGACCGACGTGACGGTGTCGGGGGACATCACGCACTCGGTCTGGAACATCGGCGGCTCGTGGAACTTCGGCTTCGTCAAGGTCTCGGGGTTCTTCGCGCGCGCGGAGGTGTCGGGCGGGTTGTTCGCCGGCGCGGACCAGGACAACTGGCTCATCGGTGCTGCGGTGCCGTTCGAGCAGTGGAACTTCAAGCTCGCGTACAGCGAGGCCAAGGGCGGCGGCACGATCAGCGGTAACGGCGGCACGCAGATCGCGGTCGGCGTCGACTACAACCTGTCCAAGCGCTCGGCGCTGTACGCGAACTACTCGCACATCGACAACGACGGCAGCAGCACGTTCCGGGTCATCTCCGCCGGCCCGTCGATCACCGCCGGCGGCACGTCGCAGGGCGTGCAGGCCGGCATCCGCCACAGTTTCTGAAGACGTCGGTTGACGAAGACCTGCGGCTGCAGTTGCCGCAGTTCGGGGGGCGCCGCCAGGCGTCCCCCGCTTTTGCTGGCGCCTGCGGATTCGCTCGACCGCGCCTTCGGCTGCGGCCCGGCATTCCGACGGAAGGTCGCGACCGGTGCCGCAGGGCGCTGCGGCTGGATCCGAACGCCCCGCGCGCAGCGTCGTTTGGGGGGCGGACGCAGGCGCCGGTTCAGACGCCGCCGACCACCACCTTCGGCGACCAGGCCTTCAGCGCGCGCAGCAGCGTGCGCTTCTTCGCCTGGTGCTGCTGCATGCGCTGCAGGATGTCGTCGAGCGTGCGCATCGCCGCCAGCACGTGCGGCCCCTTGTTCAGCATCACGCAGTCGGCGCGCACGCCCATCGCGGCGTCGGTGACCTCGGCCCGCGACGGCCGCCCGGTGCGCGCCTGGTTCTCCAGCACCTGGGTCGCCCAGATCACCGGCAGGTGCGCCGCCTCGCAGGCCCAGAGGATCTCCTCCTGCACCTCGGCCAGGCGCTCGAAGCCGCATTCGACCGCGAGGTCGCCGCGCGCGATCATCACCCCGGCGGCCGGGAAGGCCATCGCCGCGAACAGCATCTCGGGCAGATGCTCGAAGCCGCGCCGGGTCTCGATCTTCAGCACCACGCCGAGCCGGCGGGCGTCGAGCGCGCCGAGGTAGCCGCGCAGCGCGTCGACGTCGGCGGCCGACTGCGCGAACGACAGGCCGACGCTGTCGGCCAGCTTCGCCACCACCGGCAGGTCGGCCAGGTCCTTGCGCGTCAGCGCGGGCAGCTCGAGCCGGCTCTCGGGGAAATTGATGCCCTTGTCGGCCGCCAGCCATTCGCCGTCGTCGCCGGCTTCGGTGATCTCGATGTCGGCGCCGCGGTTCGTCGCGTGCCGGATCACGCCGCCGATCCGGCCGTCGTCGAACCACACCGGCTCGCCGGCACGCAGCTGGGCGAAGACCTCGGGCAGCGTGCAGGCGATGCGTGCCGGCCGGCTCCGGGCGCCTTCGACCGCTTCGCTGCCGAGCCCGTCGGCGGCCAGGCGCAGGCGCTGGCCGCCCAACAATGAAA
>JAFLDG010000143.1 GCA_017302495.1 Burkholderiales bacterium | reverse complement strand
GTGCCCTCACGGCCCGGCCTCGCGCCGCGCGAGGTGCCCGCGCGCGCGCCGCAGCGCCAGCAGCACCGCCGCGGCCACCAGCGGCAGCGCCGCACCGGCGAGCAGGTCGGGGTCGACCGGCGCGCCGGCGCTCTTCAGCGCCTTGCCGAGGTAGCCGACCAGGCCCACCACGTAGTAGGTGATCGCCGCCACCGACAGCCCTTCGACCGTCTGCTGCAGCCGCAGCTGCAGCTTCGCGCGCCGGTCCATCGACGCCAGCAGCGCCTGGTTCTGGCGCTCGCGCGCGATGTCCACGCGCGTCGACAGCAGCGCGCTCGCCTGCGCGACGCGCTCGGACAGGTCGTGCAGCCGCTGCGACGTGGTCGCGCAGGTGGCCACCGCCGGCGTGAAGCGGCGGGCCATGAACTCGTCGATCGTCTGGATGCCCGACAGCCGGCCTTCGCGCAGCTCGGCAATGCGGCGCGCGACCAGGTCGGCGTAGGCGCGGCAGGCGCCGAAGCGGAACTGGCTCGCCGCCAGCCCGCTCTCGACCTCGGCCGCGAGCCGCGTCAGCGCCTGCAGCAGCGCCTCGTCGCCGCCGCTGTCGGCGGCGATCGCGTCGGTCAGCCGGGCCAGCGCCTTCTCGATCTCGACGATGCGCGGCGCCTGCCGGCGCGCGATCGGCAGCGCCAGCAGCGCGAGCATGCGGTAGGCCTCGATCTCGAACAGCCGCTGCAGCATGCGGCCGGCCTGGCGCGGCGTGAGGCTGCGGTTGAGCAGCACGAAGCGCGAGAAGCCGTCGCCGTGGATGCGGAAGTCGGTGAACGTCCGCCCCGCACCCTCGGCGATGTCGGCGCCGACGACGATCTGGCCGTCGAAGGTCGTCGCCGGGAAGTTGCCCGCCCAGCGCGCGTCGTCGCCGGCGCCCAGCTCGGCGTGGGCCGCGGCCAGCGTCCGGCCCGGCCAGCCGGCGAGCCAGCCCACCGGCAGCAGGCCCGCCGCCGGCGCGGCGAAGAGGTCCGGTCCCGCGTCGTCGGCGAAGAAGGTGCAGCCGGAGAACTCGCCATGCCGCTCCCACTTCACCCGCAGCGCGCCGAGCCGCGCCAGGAAGTGCGTGGCACCCGGCGCCGGTGGCTCGACGCCGAAGCGCGCGCACAGTGCGGCCAGGTGGGCCTGTTCGCGCGGCCGGTCCTCGGCATCGACGAGCAGCGCGACGTAGCTCGCGCGCGTCGGCGTATCCAGCGCCACCGGCGGGCGGGCGTGCACCTCGTCGGCGAGGACGAAGCGCTCGGCATGGTCCGGCGGCAGCGGCAGCATGGTTTCCGCGCCGCGCCGGTCGGCGCCGCGCCCGCCGAGTATCGCAGCCGCCGGCCGCGCTTCAGCGCAGCCGGGCCTGCAGTGCGCGGTAGCGGGCCCTGATCTGCGCGTCGAACAGCGGATCCGGCGCGGCGGGCAGCGCGTCCACGACTTGCTGCCAGTCGGCCGGCCCGAGCAGGCGCGCGGCCCGCGGCAGCACGTCGCGTTCCTCGGTCTCGAGGTGGCGGCGGTAGTAGGCGAGATAGGTCGCGGCCGCGGCCTCGAGCGCTTCGCGCGACACCATCGCATCGCTCGTGATCTCCTCGAGCAGGGCGAGCAGGCCGTTGCCGGTGTGGTCGATCACGCGGTGCTCCTGCAGCAGCCGGTAGATCACCGGCTTGAGCTGCGGGTCTTGCTTCAGCATCGCGGTGAAGGCCAGGTCCTCGCGCGGGTGGTGGTAGCGGTCCGCGTAGTCGTGCAGGTAGTGGACGACGTCGCGCATCAACTCGTAGTCCGGGCTGCCTTCGTCGTGGAAGGCGGCCAGCTGCGCCTCGAGCAGGTCGAGCAGGCGCGCGAAGCGTGCATGTTCGCGGTGCCACGTGTCGACGACGTCGATCATCCGGATCCCCTCTCCGCCCGCCTGCGGTCAACCCGGGCAGTCTATGCAGCGCCGGCGCGGCCGGTTCGATCCAGATCAAGCCGACCGCATCGGGCCCGAACCGCTGCGCTAGACTGGCGCTCGTCCGCCGGGGCCGGTCAACGGCCGAGGGCCCGCCGGCGTTGGCGCAACATCCATCGAACGAGGCTTTCCCGCAGGAGCATGCCCATGACGACCCGTCGCGTATTCATGATGACCCTGGTGGCCGGCGGCTCGGCGCTCGCCGCCGCCGGTGCCCGGGCCCAGGCCAAGCTGGACGAGAAGGATCCGCAGGCCGCGGCGCTCGGTTACGTGGTCGATACCGCCAAGGCGGACAAGAAGAAGTTCCCGAAGCACGAGCCGGCGCAGAAGTGCGGCAACTGCCAGCTCTTCACCGGCAAGGCCGGCGCCGCCGACGGCCCGTGTTCGCTGTTCCCCGGCAAGACCGTCGCCGCCAACGGCTGGTGCAGCGCCTGGGTGAAGAAGGCGTGATCGGGACGACCGGGCCTGCCTGCGCAGGACCGGTCGCCAGATCACGGGCGAGCGCATGCAAAGCGCGAGCGCGGCCTGCAAGGCTGATCGGGACGACCGGGCCTGCCTGCGCAGGACCGGTCGCCAGATCACGGGCTTGGCGCTGCAAAGCGCGAGCGCGGCCTGCAAGGCTGATCGGGACGACCGGGCCTGCCTGCGCAGGACCGGTCGCCAGATCACGGGCTTGGCGCTGCAAAGCGCGAGCGCGGCCGGCAGGGCTGATCCGGACCTGAGGTCGCGCCTGCGCACGTCCGAGTGCCGGATCACGGGCGAGCGCCTGCAAGCGCGAGCGCGGCCGGCATGACCTGAGCGGGACGCCGCCCCGGCCGCGGCTGCCCGGCTGCCGGCGGCACCGCGGCCCGGTGCCGCCCGATTGCGCGGACCCCCGCGGATGGGCGTCCGCGCGCGGGTCGGGCGCCGCAGCGGCTGCGCCCGGCGCGTCGCCCCCGCCTGTAGCATGCGCGCACCGCCGATGCCAATGCGCCGCCCCGCCCTGCCCCGAACCCTGTCCGTGCTGCCGGCACTGCTGCTCGGCGGGCTGCTCCTCGCCCTGGCCGGCTGCGGCAGCCTGCCCGACGCCCCGCCGCGGCCGACGGTCAAGGCGCAGCCGCCCGCCACCGGCACGGCGCTCGGCCGGATCGCGAAGGCCTCCACCGCCGACCCGGAGCAGAGCGGCTTCCGGCTGATGCCCACCGGCCAGTTCGCGCTGCAGGCGCGGCTGGAGCTGGCGCGGCGCGCCGAGCGCTCGCTCGACGTGCAGTACTACCAGATCCACGACGACCGCACCGGCCGCTACCTGCTGCGCACGCTGCGCGACGCGTCGTTGCGCGGCGTGCGCGTGCGGCTGATCATCGACGACCTGTACACCTCGGGCATGGACCCGCTGCTGCTCGGCTTCGACGCCTACCCGAACGTCGAGGTGCGGCTGTTCAACCCGTTCCCGGCCGGGCGGCAGAACTTCCTGACGCGTTTCGCGGCCAATGCGCGCGACTTCGACCGCGTGCACCGGCGCATGCACAACAAGCTGTTCATCGCCGACGGCGTGATGGCCGTGGTCGGCGGCCGCAACATCGCCGACGAGTACTTCATGGCCAGCGCCGGCGCGAACTTCGTCGACCTCGACACCTTCGTGATCGGCGCGCTGCTGCCGCGGCTGTCGGGGCTGTTCGACGAGTACTGGAACAGCCCGCGCGTGCGGCCGCTGCGCGAGATCGTCCCGACCGGCGCGGGCGACGCCGAACTGATGGCCGATTTCGACCGCCTCACCACCGCGGAAGCCCAGCCGATCGTGCGTGTCACCCGGCAGCCGGAGGAAGGGGGCGGCGGCGAGACCGTCGAGGTGCTCGGCTCGACCGGCGGCACGCCCGAGCCGGAGCCGCCGCCGCCGAACGACGTGCTCGGTTACGCGCCGATCGCCGGGGAGCTGAAGGCGGGCAAGGTCGGCCTGGTCTGGGCCGATGCGCAGGCCTACGCCGACAACCCGGACAAGGTCATCGGCCGCGTCTCGACCTACGCCGCCGCGCCGATCGACGATGTCGACAGCGTGCGCTACAACGTCATCGAGATGATCCGCCGCGCCCGGCGCGAGGTCGTCATGACCAGCCCATACCTGATCCCGGGCGACTCGGGCATCGACACCTTCCGCCATTCGATCGAGCGCTACGGCGTCAAGTACACGCTGGTGACGAACTCGCTCGCCGCCACCGACGAGCCGGTGGTGCACACCGGCTACCGGCGCTACCGGCCGCAGATGCTCGAGCTGGGGATGAACCTGTACGAGCTGAGCCCGCAGAAGGTCAGCCGCAGCCTGCGCCTGGGCCGCTTCTCGACCTCGATCGGACGGCTGCACGCGAAGAGCGCGATCGTCGACGGCCAGCGCGTTTTCATCGGCTCGATGAACTTCGACCCGCGCTCGGACGTGCACAACACCGAGATGGGGCTGTTCATCGAGAGCCCGGTGCTCGCCCAGCAGATGCTCAAGCTGGTCGACGTCATCCGCCAGCAGGGCGCGTACAAGGTGACGCTCGCCGCCAACGGCAAGGACGTGGTCTGGACCACCACCGGCCCCGGCAGCGCCGAGGTGGTGGTGGAAGAGCCGGAGACCGACGTCTGGACCCGGATCATGCTCGAGGTGCTGTCGGTCATCGCGCCCGAAGGGCTGCTCTGACCAGGCCCCGCCGGCCGCCGCTGCCGCGGCGCAGCGGCGGGCCGCTTCACTGCATCTTGATCGCCTCGATCTGGATCAGCAGCCGCACCGCGTCCTCGAAGCCGAACTGCAGGCCCCACATCACGTCCCACTGGCTGCGCTGGATCGTCGTCTCGAAGTCGCCGCCGCAGACCTCGCGCCGAATCAGCGGGTTCACGTAGCAGTTGAACTTCTGCGCCTTCAACACGACCGGGTGCGTCTTGCCCTTCATCGTCAGCTTGCCGCGCACCTCGCTGACCTTGTCGCCGTCGAAGACGAATTCGTCGGAGACGAAGGTCGCGGTGGGGAAGTCGGCGACGTTGAAGAAGTCCTTGCCCTGGATCTGCCGGTTCAGCATGGCGACACCGGTGTTCACCGACGAGATGTCGATCACGATCTCGACCTTGCCGGTACGGCCGGCGCGGTCGAAGAACAGCGTGCCGTCCTGCATGCTGAAGCGGCCGCGGTTGGTGGTCGTGCCGAAGTGGCCGTTCTCGTAGTTGACGAAGGTGTGCAGCGGGTCGATCGCGTAGTTCGGCGCCTGCGCCTGCGCCGCGCAGGCAAGCAGCGCGGCGCCGAGGCCCGCGACCCAGGCCGGGCGGCGCTTCATGCCGCCAGCCCGGCGCCCGCGCCGCCGGGTGAGCGCGCCGGAGCGGCCGGACCCGCTCACAGCGGGGCCAGGCCGGTCAGGGCCAGCTTGAACTTGACGGTGACGTCGTTCGCGACGACGGTGGTGTCGGCCCACTCGGCCTCGCCGATCTTGAAGTCGAGCCGCTTGATGACGAAGCTGCCGGCGGCGGTCGAGGCGGCACCGGCCTGCGTGATCTGCACCGGCACGACGATGTCGCGCACGGTGCCCTTGATGTCGAGCTTGCCCGCGACCTCGAACTTGCCGTTGCCCAGGCCCTTGATCGCGCTCGACTTGAAGCTCGCCTGCGGGAACTTCGCGACGTTGAACCAGATCGGCTTCGGCATCTCGGCGTCGGTCTCCGGCACGCCGATCGCGGCGCTGGCGGTGTCGATCGTGATCGACACGCTGCCGGCCTCGGGCTTCTTCGGGTCGAAGTTGATGACGGCGTCGAACTTCTTGAACTTGCCGTCGACCGGCACGCCCATCTGCTTGGTGACGAAGGTGACTTCGCTCTGCGTCGGCACGAGCTTGGCCTGCGCGAGCGCCGCTGCGGCCGGCAGCAGGCCGAGCCCGGCGCCGATGATCAAGGTGGTGATTTTCATGTCGGCAATGCTATCGATTCCACGGCCACATCCGCAACAGCAGGCCATCGCGGTCGACGAAGTGGTGCTTCAGCGCCGCCGCGACGTGCAGCAGCACCAGCGCGCCGAGCATGAACGCCGCCGCCTTGTGCAGCGGCTTGAGCACGTCGTTGCCGAAGTCCTTGTCCACCGCGACCAGGTCCGGCAGCGGCAGCACGCCGAACCAGACGATCGGCAGGCCCACCGCGGAGCTGTAGGCCCAGCCGAACAGCGGCACGGCGAAGAACAGCAGGTACAGCGCGGTGTGCGTGCCGTGGTAGGCCTGCACCTGCCAGGGCGGCATGCCGGCCAGCACCGGCGCCGACAGCGGCGGCGGCCGGTGCGTCAGCCGCCACAGCAGGCGCAACGCAGACAGCGCGAGGATCGTGATGCCGGCCCACTTGTGCCAGTTGATCAGCTTCACGCGCTGCGGCGAGAACGGAAGGTCGGCCATGTAGATGCCGACGCCGAAGGCACCGACGATGACCAGCGCCAGCAGCCAGTGCAGGCCGATCGCGACCACGTCGTAGCGGTCGGCGCGGCCGGGCGCGGTTGCGTGCATCGTTTCATTCTCCGTCGCGGCGCGGGCGTGCGCCCGAACGGGGGCGGAATCTAGCAGATGCCCCGCGGCCGCGCCGAAAGCGGGCCCCCGGCCCGGCACGGCACCCGATCTGCACCACAATCCCGCGCCGATGCCGCCGGCGGCCCGGCGCGCGCAGCCCCGCACCAACCCGAGCGCTCCACATGCACTTCGACCTGATCACCGCCGTCGGCCTGCTCGGCGGAGCCTTCTACCTCGCCAGCCACTACATGCGTCGGATGGTGCCGCTGCGCATCCTGTCGCTGTGCAGCAATATCCTGTTCATCATCTACGCCGTCTTTCACTACCACTTCGACTGGGCCCAGCTGGCCGTGCTGCCGGAGTTCCTGCTGAACACGATCCTGCTGCCGGTGAACGCGAGGCGGCTGGTCGAGATCCTGCGTCTGACGAAGGAGATCGAGCAGGTGACCGAGAAGTCGCCGGTGTCGGAGTGGCTGCTGCCGCACATGCACATGCACAAGCACCATGCCGGCCACGTGCTGTTCCGCGAGGGCGACGAGGCCGACGAGATCTACTACGTCGGCAGCGGCCGGCTGCGGCTCGAGGGCGTCGGCGCGACGATCGGCCCGGACAGCCTGATCGGCGAGATCGCGCTGTTCTCGCCCGACAAGAAGCGCACGCTGACCGTCGTCTGCGAGACCGATTGCGAGCTGTACACGATGACCGACGAGCAGATCTACCAGCTGTACTACCAGAACCCGAAACTCGGCTTCTACTTCATGCGGCTGGTCGTCGCCCGGCTGCTCGCCGACGTCCAGCGCCACAAGGCAGCGGCGCAGGCGGCCTGAGCGCGCCGGGCGACGGCGCGGCTCGGCCCGATCAGCCGGCTGCGACCACGCGCGCCACCGAAATCGGCCGCGCCAGCCCCTTCAGCTGGAACTCGCCCGCCGGCTCGACGCTCAGGCCGCTGCCGTCCAACGCCGCCGCCACCCGCGGCGCGACCAGGATCTCGCCGCCCGCGGCCTCGCCGCACAGCCGCGCGGCCAGGTTCGTGACGTTGCCGATCGCGCCGTAGTCGATGCGGCCCTCGAAGCCGATCGCGCCGATCGTCGCGAAGCCCATCGCGATGCCGATGCCGAGCTTCAGGTCGTAGCCGCGCTTCTTCCACCCTGCCGCCAGTTCGGCGGTGCGCTGCTGCATCTGCAGCGCCATCCGCACCGCCCGCGGCGCCGGGTCGTCGACGACCACCGGGTCGTTGAAGAAGACCATGATGCCGTCGCCGGTGAAGCGCTCGATCGTGCCCTCGTGCGCCTGGATCAGCGGGCCCATCGCGGCGTGGAAGTCGCGCAGCACCTGCATCACCTCCTCCGGGTCGGCGGTCTCGGTGAAGGCGGTGAAGCCGCGCAGGTCGAGGAAGACCACCGTGATCTCGCGCCGGTGGCTCTTCAGCGGATCGTCGGCGCCGCCGCCGACGATCGCCTCGGCCAGCGCCGGCGAGAAGAAGTTCTTCAGCCGGCTCAGGCGCTCCATCTGCGCGACCTGCTCGCGCACCCGGTCCTCGAGCTTCAGGTTCCACTCCGCGAGCTGCGCCGCCTGCGCCTTGACCTCGTCCTGCAGCGCCTTGATGCGCAGCAGCGACTTCACGCGCGCGAACAGCTCCTGCTGGTTGATCGGCTTCGGGATGAAGTCGTCGGCGCCGGCCTCGATGCCGTTGATCCGCTCCTGCTTCGGGTCGAGCGACGTGCACAGCACCACCGGCAGCAGCGCGGTCGCGGGGTCGGCGCGGATCCTGCGGCAGACGTCGTAGCCCGACAGCCCCGGCATCATGATGTCCAGCAGCACCAGGTCCGGCGGCTGCACGCCGATGCGCACCAGCGCCTCCTCGCCGCTGCTCGCGGCGACGGTCGCGTAGCCCTTCGCGCCGAGCAGGTCGACGAGCAGCTTGACGTTCGCCGGCGTGTCGTCGACGACCAGGATCTTCGCCGGCCCGGTCATGCGTCGGGCTCCCCGGCCAGGCGCTTGACCGTCTCGACGAACTCCTTCAGGTTGATCGGCTTGCCCAGGAAGCCGTCGAAGCCGGCATCGCCGATGCGGCTGCGGTCGCCGGTGGTGACCGACGCGGTGAACGCCACCACCGGGATGCGTGTGCTGCCGGCAGCGGCGCGGATCCGCTCGAAGGCCTCGATGCCGTTGATGTCGGGCAGCTGGATGTCCATCAGCACCAGGTCGGGCTTGTGCTCGAGCGCCAGCTTCACCCCGTCGAGGCCGTTCACGGCCTCGAGCGTGGCGTAGCCCTTCGCGCGCAGGATGTCGCGCGCGAGCTTCAGGTTCTTGTCGTTGTCCTCGACGATCAGGATGGTTCTCATGGCTGTGACGGCAGCGTGAAAGTGAAAGTCGAGCCGCGCCCGGGCGCGCTGTCGAGCGTCAGCGCACCGCCGTGCAGCTCGACGAAACGCTTCGTCAGCGCCAGGCCCAGGCCGGTGCCTTCCTGCTTGTTCGTGTAGTGCCGGCCGACCTGGCGGAACTCCTCGAACACCGCGGCCTGGTCCTCGGGCGCGATGCCGATGCCGGTGTCGGCCACCGCGACCTCGAGCACGGCCTCGACCCGACGCGCGCGCACCTCGACGCGGCCGCCGTCGGGCGTGAACTTGACCGCATTCGTCAGCAGATTCAGCAGGATCTGCTTGAACTTGCGCTCGTCGGCGCGGATCTCGCCGACCTCGGCCGCCACCTCCTGGCCGAGCGCGATGCCGTGGCGCTGCGCCCGCTCGCGCACCAGCGTCAGCGCGTTGCCGATCGCCGCCGGGACGTCGAAGGTCTCGACGTCCAGCTCCATGCGCCCGGCCTCGATCTTGGACAGATCGAGGATGTCGTTGATCAGGCTCAGCAGGTGCTTGCCCGAGGAATGGATGTCCTTCAGGTAGTCGTCCTGCTTGTCGTTCAGCTCGCCGAACATGCGTTCGATCAGCACCTCGGAGAAGCCGATGATCGCGTTCAGCGGCGTGCGCAGCTCGTGGCTCATGTTGGCCAGGAACTCGCTCTTGTGCTGGTTGGCGATCTCGAGCTGGCGGCTCTTGTCCTGGATCTCGCGGAACAGCCGTGCGTTCTGGATCGCGATCACCGCCTGGTCGGCGAAGGTCTGCGCGAGCGCGACCTCCTTCGGCTCGAAACCGCCCGCCTCCGCCCGCAGGATGCCGATGCAGCCGACGCCGCGGCCGTCGCTGAGCAGCGGCACGAACAGGCCCGAGCGCCAGCCGATCGAACGCGCCAGCTCCGGCGTCAGCGGATAGTCGGCCGCGACGGCCTGCGCGTCGGCAATCGCCATCACGCGGCCCTGCAGCACGCAGGCGCCGGAGACGCTGTGCGCGTCGAGCGGGAAGTCGCCCGGGCCGCCTTCGCCGGTGCCGCCGCGCCCGGCCCGCGCCACGCGGTGCAGCCGGCCGTCCACCGGCAGGAGCAGGTTCACGGCCAACCCGCCGAACAGGCGCTGGCAGCTCGCGACGATCGCGTCGAACACCGGCTGCGCGTCGGCCACCGAGCGGCTGATCACCTGCAGGATCTCGGCGGTGGCCGTCTGCTGCTCGAGCGCCTCGCGCAGCTCGGCCGTGCGCTGCTCGACCTTGCGCTCGAGCCCGGCATAGGACTCGGCCAGCTCGCTGCCCATGCGGTTGAACTGCACGGCCAGCGCCTCCAGCTCGTC
>JAFLDG010000142.1 GCA_017302495.1 Burkholderiales bacterium | reverse complement strand
CCGGCACCCGCAGCCGCACCGGAACTTCGCCGCGCAGCAGGGCGCGCGAGCCTTCCGTCAGCGCGAGCGTGTGGTACTCGCCGACGGTGCGCAGCCGGCCGAGCGCGATCAGCTGGCGCAGCACCGCGCGCCATTGCGCTTCGGACAGGTCGGCGCCGATGCCGAAGGTCGACAGCCGGTCGTGCCGGTGCTGCCGGACCTTGTCGGTGTCCTTGCCGCGCAGCACGTCGATCAGGTGCACCGCGCCGAAGCCCATGCCGCCGTGCTGCTGGAAGCGGTAGACGCAGGACAGCGCCTTGCGCGCCGCCTCGGTTGCGTCCCAGGTCGCCGGCGGGCCGAGGCAGTTGTCGCAGTTGCCGCAGCGCAGCCGCGCGCCGGCGCCGGCTTCGGGTGCGTCCGTCGCGTCGGCGGCAACGGCTGCCGCGGGCACGCCCGGCGCCAGGGCCGGGCCGTCCGCGGGCGGCCCGGTGTAGGCCTCGCCGAAGTAGGCGAGCAGGCGCACGCGGCGGCAGTCGTGCGCTTCGGCCAGCGCGAGCAGCGCGTCGAGCTTGCGCCGCTGCAGGTCCTTGAACGCGTCTTCGGCGTCGCCGTCGTCGATCATGCGCCGCTGGTTGACGACGTCGGCCAGGCCGTAGGCCATCCAGGCGTCTGCGGCCAGGCCGTCGCGGCCGGCGCGTCCCGTTTCCTGGTAGTAGCCCTCGATGTTCTTCGGCAGGTCGAGGTGGGCGACGAAACGCACGTCGGGCTTGTCGATGCCCATGCCGAAGGCGATCGTCGCGACCACGACCACGCCGTCGTCGCGCAGGAAGCGGTCCTGGTTGCGCTTGCGCGTCGCGGCGTCGAGCCCGGCGTGGTACGGCAGCGCGTCGAAGCCCTCGTCCATCAGCCAGGCGGCGGTTTCCTCGACGCGCTTGCGCGTCTGGCAGTAGACGATGCCGGCGTCTCCCGAGTGCTCGTCGCGCAGGAAGCGCAGCAGCTGCGCGCGCGGGTTCTCCTTCTCGACGATCGTGTAGCGGATGTTTGGCCGGTCGAAGCTGGCGACGAAAGCGCGCGCGCCGTCGAGCTGCAGCCGCTCGACGATGTCGGTGCGGGTGTGGGCGTCGGCGGTCGCGGTGAGCGCGATGCGCGGCACGCCGCCGTAGCGCTCGTGCAGCACCGTCAGGCCGAGGTATTCCTCGCGGAAATCGTGGCCCCACTGGCTGACGCAATGCGCCTCGTCGATCGCGAACAGACTCAGCAGGCTGCGCTCGTGCAGCGAGTCGAGCATTGCCAGGAAGCGCGGCGTGAGGATGCGCTCCGGCGCGGCGTACAGCATCACCAGCCGGCCGGCACGCAGCTCGCGCTCGATGGCCGCCGCTTCGGCCGACTCGAGCGTCGAGTTCAGGAACGCGGCATGCACGCCGACTTCCTCGAGCGCGCTGACCTGGTCGTGCATCAGTGCGATCAGCGGTGACACCACCACCGTCACGCCGCGGCCGGCGCGGTGGCGGGCGATCGCCGGCACCTGGTAGCAAAGGCTTTTTCCCGCGCCGGTGGGCATCAGCACCAGCGCGTCGCCGCCGGCGGCGACGTGGTCGACGATCGCCTGCTGCTCGCCGCGGAAGGCCGGGTAGCCGAAGACCTCGTGCAGGATGGCCAGCGGGTCGGGGCTCGGGTTCACGGGGCGCGGCGGGGCCGGAGGTCCGGCGGGCGGAAACACCGATTGTCGCCGTGCGCCGGGGCGGCAAATTCGGCGCCAGGACTCCGGAGCCGACGATGAGCAGCAGGGCCGATGACCTGAAACGAAGCCTGATCCACAACTGGGGCGAGGCCGCGCTCGAACGCCAGCAGCGCGACCCGCTGTACGACACGCGCTGCGCACGCCTGTCCAGTGGCACCGCCGCAACCCGGCTCGGCGCCGGGGTCGACATCGTCGCCCCCGGCAAGCGCAGCTGCCCCTACCACTACCACCTGGCGCAGGAGGAGCTGTTCGTCGTGCTCGAGGGCCAGGGCCACCTGCGCGTGGCCGGCGAGATGCTGCCGGTGGCCGCCGGCGACCTGATCTTCATCCCGCCCGGGCCGGACTACCCGCACCAGCTGGTCAACACCTCGCAGGCGCCGCTGAAGTACCTGTCGATCAGCACCCAGGAATCGCCCGAGATCTGCGTCTACCCGGACTCGGGCAAGACCGGCGCCTTCGCCCCCGGCCACCGGCTGCTGCAGCGCCCCGAGACCAACCTCGACTACTGGGACGGCGAGCCATAATCCGCGCTCGATTCGCCCGCGGGAGCGCGCCATGGCCTCGGTCAACAAAGTCATCCTCATCGGCAACCTCGGGCGGGACCCGGAGGTGCGCTACACCCCCAGCGGCAGCGCGGTGTGCAACGTCAGCCTCGCGACCACGCGCAACTGGAAGGACAAGAACTCCGGCGAGCGCGTCGAGGAGACCGAATGGCACCGCGTCGTCTTCTTCGACCGGCTCGCCGAGATCGCCGGCGAATACCTGAAGAAGGGTCGTCCGGTCTACGTCGAAGGCCGGCTGAAGACGCGCAAGTGGACCGACAAGGACGGCGTCGAGAAGTACACGACGGAGATCATGGCCGAGCAGATGCAGCTGCTCGGCAGCCGCGAGGGCATGGGCGCACCCGACGAGGGCGGCGGGTCCTCGCGCGGTGAAGGCCGGCCGGCCGCCCGCCCGCCGGCAGCCCAGGAGCCTCGCCCGGCGGCGAAGCCGTCGAGCACCGGCTTCGACGACATGGACGACGACATCCCGTTCTGAGCGCCCCCAGGGCCGGGCTGTGCGCAGCCCGCCTCCCGTGGGGGGTCAAGCAAAGTGGCGGAGCCACGTTTGCTTGAGAAGGGCCGGGCTGCGCCGGGGCGCGGGCGGCCCGCAGCGTCCGCTCGCGCGGCCAGGCGAGCGAGTCCGCCACCGCCGCGCCGGGACGCCGGCCGCGGGGCGCTGGCCTACTTTTGCGCGCGGTACTTGCAGTCGGGCTTGGTGCAGGTCGCGTACAGCGCGAGCGAATGCTCCTGCAGCTGGAATCCGCGCTCGGAGGCGATCGCGCGCTGGCGCTGCTCGATCTGCGGGTCGAAGAACTCCTCGACCCGGCCGCAGCTCAGGCACACCAGATGGTCGTGGTGCTGGCCCTGGTTCAGCTCGAAGACCGACTTGCCCGATTCGAAGTTGCTGCGCGTCAGCAGGCCGGCCTGCTCGAACTGCATCAGCACGCGGTAGACCGTGGCCAGGCCGACGTCGGCATCCTCGGCGAGCAGCGCCTTGTAGACGTCCTCGGCCGTCATGTGGCGCTGCTGCGAGCGCTGGAAGACCTCGAGGATCTTGATCCGCGGCAGCGTGGCCTTCAGCCCGCTGTTCTTCAGTTCGTCGGCTTGGTTCGAGGCAGGCATCGCGGGCTCCGGGCAGCTGGCCGGCCGCTGGCTAGAATTCATCGATGATAGTCAGCGCTGCGCCGATGCGGCTCCTCCGCCTGCTGTCCACCATGCACCGCCCGGTCCCTTTGCGCCTGCTGGCCTTCGCGCCCGCCGCGGCGCTGGTTGCCGGCTGCGGTTCGTGGTTTCCCGGCGGCGACCCGGTGGCGCGCTGGGTGCCGGCCTACCGCATCGACATCCAGCAGGGCAACGTCGTCACGCGCGAGCAGGTCGAGAAGCTCAAGCCGGGCATGACGCGCCTGCAGGTGCGCGACATCCTCGGCAGCCCGCTGATCGCGGATCCGTTCCACGCCGACCGCTGGGACTACATCTTCACCTTCGACCAGCCGCGCAAGCCGAAGCAGCGGCGCAGCATCGTCGTGCTCTTCGCCGGCGACCAGTTGCAGGACGTCGAGGCGCCCGAACTGCCGACCGAGCGCGAGTTCATCGCGTCGATCGCCAAGGGCAGCGGCGGCTTCAAGGTGTCGCTGCTCGAGCTGACGCCGGAGCAGGTGCAGGCGCTGCCCAAGCCGCCGAAGGCCGAGCCGGCGGCCGGCAGCCCGGCCGACGCGCCCGCCGGTGCCGCGCGCACCTACCCGCCGCTGGAACCCTCCTGACCGGCCCCGCGGGCCGGCTGCCGACCGATGCCGAACATCGCCATTGCCGGCGCCTCCGGGCGCATGGGACGCATGCTGATCGAGGCCGTGCTCGCCGCCGACGACTGCACGTTGAGCGGCGTGCTCGACGCCGCCGGCAGCCCGGCGATCGGCCGCGAGGCGGCGCCGGGCGTGGCGATCACCGCCGACCTGCGCGCCGGCCTGCATGGCGCCGACGTGCTGATCGACTTCACCCGGCCGGAGGGAACGCTGGCGCACCTGGCCGTGTGCCGCGAGCTGGGCGTGCGCGCGGTCGTCGGCACCACCGGCTTCGACGACGCGCAGAAGGCGGCGATCGCCGGGCATGCGCAGCAGGTCGGCATCGTGTTCGCGCCGAACATGAGCCTGGGCGTGAACGTGATGCTGCGCCTGCTCGACGTGGCGGCGCGCGCGCTGCACGAGGGCTACGACATCGAGATCGTCGAGGCCCACCACCGGCACAAGGTCGATGCGCCGAGCGGTACCGCGCTGGCGCTCGGGCAGGTGGTGGCCGACGCGCTCGGCCGCGACCTCAAGGCCTGCGCGGTCTATGGCCGCGAGGGCGTGACCGGCGAGCGCGACCCGTCGACGATCGGCTTCGCGACGATCCGCGGCGGCGACATCGTCGGCGACCACACGGTGCTGTTCGCCGGCACCGGCGAGCGGCTGGAGATCACGCACCGGGCGGCGAGCCGCGCCACCTACGCCCAGGGCAGCCTGCGCGCGGCGCGCTTCCTGATGCAGCGCGGCCCCGGCCTGTACGGCATGCGCGACGTGCTCGGGCTGTAGCGACCCCGATGCCGGAGCTGTCGGGCTACTGGGCCGAAGCCGACACCGTCGGCCGGGCGGTGGCGGCGCTGCTGCTCGGCATGTCGATCGCCACCTGGGCCACGATCCTGTGGAAGGGCTGGGTGCTGCGCCGCGCGCAGCGCGACCTGCGGCGGGTGCTGCCGGTGTTCTGGGAGGCGCGCTCGCTCGACGACGGCCGCGCGCGGCTGCAGGCGATGGACCGCGAGCGCGTGCTGCTGCCGCTGTTCGAGGCGGCCGCCGCCGAGCGCGGCGCCGGTACGCTGCAGGCCGCCGGCGGCACCGAAGCCCAGCTGACGCGCCGCCTGCGCGACGCGCTGCACCGCGGGCTGGCGCACCTGCAGACCGGGCTGGTGCTGCTCGCGTCGATCGGCAGCACCGCACCCTTCGTCGGCCTGCTCGGCACCGTGTGGGGCATCTACCACGCGCTGGTCGGCATCGCCGAGGCCGGCACGATCACGATCGAGCGCGTTTCGGGCCCGGTCGGCGAGGCGCTGATCATGACCGCCGCCGGCCTGGCGGTGGCCATTCCCGCAGTGCTGGCCTACAACGTCTACGGCAAGTGGGTCGCGGCCTGCGAGGCCGAGCTGGAAGGCTTCGCGCACGACCTGCGCGAGCTGGCGCTCGACGGACAACGCAGGCCGGCGGGGGTGGGAAGCTGACATGAGGCCCCCACGCGCACTTCGTTCGCTGCCCCACCGAGGGGGGCGCGGCGGGACGCGTGGCAGCAACTGCTTGCTGCCGCGCGCCTGCCGAGCCGGGCGGGCATGCCCGCCCGCCCGTGGTGCCAGCGCCTTCGGAACGGCCGGGCGGAGCTGACATGGCCTTCGGCCGCCTCGAGCGCGACCCCGGCTCGCGGCCGATGAGCGACATCAACATGACGCCGCTGATCGACGTGATGCTGGTGCTGCTGGTGATCTTCATCATCACCGCGCCGCTGATGACCACCAGCCTGAAGCTCGACCTGCCCAAGGCCGAGGGCGGCCGGCCGAGCGACGCGCCGCGCTTCGTCGCGGTGGCGGTCGACGCGCAGGGCCGGCTCTTCCTCGGCGACGAGCCGGTCGAGCGCGCCGCGCTGGACCGGCGCGTGCGCGAGGCGGCGCAGCGCGACCCGACGACCGAGGTTCAGCTGCGCGCCGACGCGTCGGTGCCCTACGGCCGCGTGGCCGAGCTGATCGGGCTGCTGCAGGCGGCGGGCCTGAGCCGGATCGGCTTCGTCACCGAGGCGCCGGCCACGCCGGGGGCGAAGTAGCCGCCTTCCTACAATCGCGGGATGAACGAAAAGTACATCCCCGCCGAGGTCGAGAGCAGCGCGCAGCAGGCCTGGCGCGCGGGCGACGTCTACCGCGTCGTCGAGGACCCGAAGCGGCCCAAGTTCTACGCCTGCTCGATGCTGCCGTACCCCAGCGGCAAGCTGCACATGGGGCATGTGCGCAACTACACCATCAACGACATGCTCGCGCGCCAGCTGCGCATGCAGGGCTACAACGTCCTGATGCCCATGGGCTGGGACGCCTTCGGCCTGCCGGCCGAGAACGCGGCGATGAAGAACAAGGTGCCGCCGGCGAAGTGGACCTACGACAACATCGCCCACATGAAGGCGCAGATGCAGGCGCTGGGCCTGGCCATCGACTGGAGCCGCGAGGTCGCCACCTGCGACCCGGCCTACTACAAGTGGAACCAGTGGCTGTTCCTGAAGATGCTGGAAGCCGGCATCGCCGAGCGGCGCACCCAGGTGGTCAACTGGGACCCGGTGGACCAGACCGTGCTCGCGAACGAGCAGGTGATCGACGG
The DNA here is from genome assembly GCA_017302495.1 of Burkholderiales bacterium. Classification (GTDB taxonomy): domain Bacteria; phylum Pseudomonadota; class Gammaproteobacteria; order Burkholderiales; family Burkholderiaceae_C; genus Rubrivivax. The sequence continues at coordinate 3,503 of JAFLDG010000142.1, read as the reverse complement.
CCGCGGCTGGCGCAGCGGTGCGGTGGTCGAGAAGCGCGAGATCCCCGGCTACTACCTGAAGATCACGCAGTACGCCGAAGAGCTGCTGGAACACGTGCAGCAGCACCTGCCGGGCTGGCCCGAGCGCGTCAAGCTGATGCAGGAGAACTGGATCGGCAAGAGCGAGGGCCTGCGCTTCGCCTTCCCGCACGACATCCGCGACAGCGACGGTGAATTGATCCAGGGCGGGCGCCTGTACGTCTTCACGACGCGCGCCGACACGATCATGGGCGTGACCTTCTGCGCGGTGGCGCCCGAGCACCCGCTGGCGGCCCACGCGGCGCAGCGCGATCCGAAGGTCGCGGCCTTCGTCGCGGCCTGCCAGGCCGGCGGCACCACCGAGGCCGAGCTGGCGACCCAGGAAAAGGCGGGCCTGCCGACCGGCCTGAGCGTGATCCACCCGCTGACCGGCGAACCGGTCGCGGTCTGGGTCGGCAACTACGTGCTGATGAGCTACGGCGACGGCGCGGTGATGGGCGTGCCGGCGCACGACGAGCGCGACTTCGCGTTCGCGAAGAAGTACGGGCTGCCGATCAAACAGGTGATCGAGGTCGAGGGGCTGCCCTTCAGCACCGACGCCTGGGCCGAGCACTACGCCGACAAGCCGCGCGGGCGTTGCGTGAACAGCGGCGTGCTCGACGGCCTGGGCCACAAGGCGGCCGTCGACAAGGTGGCCGAACTGCTGGCGGCCCGGGGCCTGGGCGAGAAGAAGACCACCTGGCGGCTGCGCGACTGGGGCGTCAGCCGGCAGCGCTACTGGGGCACGCCGATCCCGATCGTGCACTGCGACGCCTGCGGTGTCGTCCCGGTGCCCGAGAAGGACCTGCCCGTCGTGCTGCCTGAGGACCTGATCCCCGACGGCAGCGGCAGCCCGCTCGTCCACTGCGAGTCGTTCCTGGCCTGCACCTGCCCTCGCTGCGGCCGGCCCGCGCGGCGCGAGACCGACACGCTCGACACCTTCGTCGATTCGTCCTGGTACTTCATGCGCTACTGCGATCCGACGCTGCCCGACGCGATGGTCGGCGCCGGCACGCAGTACTGGATGCCGATGGACCAGTACATCGGCGGCATCGAGCACGCGATCCTGCACCTGCTGTACGCGCGCTTCTGGACCAAGGTGATGCGCGACCTGAAGCTGGTGACCGTGGACGAACCCTTCGTCAAGCTGCTGACGCAGGGCATGGTGCTGAACCACATCTACAGCAGGCGCGGCGCGGGCGGCGGCATCGAGTACTTCTGGCCGCACGAGGTCGAGAACCGGTTCGACGCCGACGGCAAGATCGTCGGCGCGAAGCTCAAGCGCGACGGCAGCGCCGTGGACTACGAGGGCGTCGGCACGATGTCCAAGTCCAAGAACAACGGCGTCGATCCGCAGGAGCTGATCGACCGCTACGGCGCCGACACCGCCCGGCTGTTCGTGATGTTCGCGTCGCCGCCGGAGCAGACGCTGGAGTGGAACGACGCCGGCGTCGAGGGCGCGCACCGCTTCCTGCGGCGGGTCTGGGCCTTCGGTGCGAAGCACGCCGACGCACTGCGTCGCGCCACCGCCGGCGACTTCAGCCGCGCTTCGCTGCGCGCCGAGGCGAAGGCGTTGCGCCGCGAGGTGCATCTGGTGCTGCGCCAGATGAGCTACGACTACGAGCGCATGCAATACAACACCGTGGTGTCGGGTTGCATGAAGCTGCTGAACGCACTCGAGGCGTTCGTGCCCGACGGCAGCGACGGTGACCTCGCGGTGCTGTGCGAAGGCAGTTCCGTGCTGCTGCGCGCGCTGTACCCGGCCTGCCCGCACATCACTCACGAGTTGTGGCGCGGGCTCGGCTTCGCCGCCGCGGCGGGTGACCTGCTCGACGCGCCGTGGCCGCGGGTGGACGAGGCCGCACTGCAGCAGGACGAGATCGAGCTCGTGCTGCAGGTCAACGGCAGGACGCGCGGCGCGGTGCGCGTGCCGGCGCAGGCGGAGCGCGCGGCGATCGAGGCGGCGGCGACGGCGAGCCCGGAGTTCGCGAAGTTCGCCGAGGGGCGCGTGGCGAAGAAGGTGATCGTCGTGCCCGGCCGGCTGGTGAATGTCGTCGTCTGAGGCCCCGATCCGGCGGCGCCGGCGGCTGGCGGCGGCGGCGCCGCTGCTTGCGCTGGCCGGCTGCGGCTTCCAGCTCAAGGGCGCGGCCGAACTGCGCTTCGGCAGCATCGCCCTCGCCGGCTTTGCGCCGCGCTCGCCGCTGGCGGACGAGCTGAGCAGCACGCTCGCGCGCAGCGTCACGGTGCTGCCGGCGCCGGACAAGGCCGACGTGGTGCTGCAGGCGCTGGTCGAGCAGCGCCTGCGCCGGGCCGCGGCCTTCACCGCGTCGGGCCAGGTGCGTGACATCCAGCTGCGCACGATCTTCAAGTATTCGGCGCGCACGCCGGCCGAGCGCGAACTGCTGGCGCCGTCGCAGATCGAGCTGTACCGCGAGATGACCTTCGTCGAGGCCAAGACCCTCGGCAAGGAACAGGAGGAGCAGGCGCTGTACCGCGAGATGCAGTCCGACATCGTGCGGCAGGTGATGCTGCGGCTGTCGACGATCCGGCTGTAGCCAGCGGTCCGAGATGCAGATCCGCCCCGACCAGCTCGCCGCGCAGCTGCAGCGCGGCCTGAAGGCCCTGTACCTGGTGCACGGCGACGAGCCGCTGCAGGTGCAGGAGGCCTGCGACGCGGTCCGCGCGGCGGCGCGCGCCGCCGGCCACGCCGAGCGCGAAGTCTTCACCGTCGGCGCGCACTTCGACTGGAGCTCGCTGCTCGGCGCGGCGCAGTCGCGCAGCCTGTTCGCCGAGAAACGCCTGCTCGACCTGCGCATCCCGTCCGGCAAGCCGGGCAAGGACGGCGGCGAGGCGCTGCAGCGCCTGGCCGGCGCGCTGCCCGACGACCTGGTCGTGCTGATCCAGTGCCCGCGCCTCGACGGCCAGCAGACGAAGAGCGCCTGGTTCGCCGCGCTCGACGCCGCCGGCATCGTGCTGCGCGCCGATCCGGTGGAGCGCGCGGCGCTGCCGGCGTGGATCGCGCAGCGCCTGGCGCGCCAGCAGCAGCGTGTGGCCGACGGCGAGGACGGCCGGCGCACGCTCGCCTTCTTCGCCGACCGGGTCGAGGGCAACCTGCTCGCCGCGCACCAGGAGATCCAGAAGCTCGGGTTGCTCCATCCGGCCGGCGAGCTGAGCTTCGAGCAGGTCGAGGCGAGCGTGCTCAACGTCGCGCGCTTCGACGTGTTCAAGCTCGGCGAGGCGGTGCTCGGCGGCCGCGTCGCGCGCGCGCTGCGCATGCTCGACGGCCTGCGCGCCGAGGGCGAGGCGGCGGTGCTGGTGCACTGGACGCTGGCCGAGGACATCCGCGCGCTGGCGCGCGTGCAGGCCGCGCGCGCGCGCGGATACCGATATGCGCAGCTAATCGAAAAGCCCACAAACCGACCAAAACCAGATAGGCATAACTCGCA
>JAFLDG010000141.1 GCA_017302495.1 Burkholderiales bacterium | reverse complement strand
CGGACCGCGCCGCTGTCGAGGTCGCGCTGGCAGACCAGCAGCACGCCGCCGCGGGCGACGACGCGGTCGCGCACCGTCACCGTCGACCGCGGCGCGCGCTGCGTCAGGGCGTCGGTGTTCGGCGGCAGCGCGAGCACGAAGAAGCGCCGCCCGGGCGGGTTCTTCGCCATCGCCTGCTGCGCGGCCTGGACGAAGCCGAAGCCGTAGCCGGCGATGTAGAGGCCGCCCTCGGGCGTTTGCGCCCGCGCGGCTCCGGGCAGCGCGCAGGCGATCGCGACCGCTGCGCCGAGTTGGCCGAGCCGTGCGGCGAAGGCCGGCGCGGCCCGCGGGAGATCGGACCGGGCGCTGGCAACGGTCGTGGCTGAGGGTGTCATGGCGGTGGGCATCTGGAAGCAGGCCGCGCGGCGCGGCTCAACGCGGGAAGAAGGGAGCGGTCTGGAACACCTCGTCGGCGAAGCGCTGGCCGTTCAGCGCCAGGCTGCGCTTGAGCACGAAGTCGAACAGCAGCACATTGTGGTGGCGCAACCGCAGCAGCGGCTCGACCCTGTCGGCGGCCAGCAAGCCGCGCGCGGCCAGCTTGCGCAGGTCGATCAGCGGTACCACGCCGGGCAGCGGATAGTCCGAGCCGTTCAGCAGCCGGCCCTGCCAGTCGCGGCGCGCGAGCAGCGTCGGGATCACGTCGACCCGGTTCGACTGCACCACCGCCGAGATGTCGCCGTACAGCGTCTGCCGGTACTGCGGCTCGTCCATCAGCCGCACGAACAGGTCGAAGTTCGACGGCTTGGCGCCGCTTCCTGCCTTGGCCTCGATCTCGTCGCCGTGGCCGAGCGATGCGCAGTGCGCGACCACGATGCGCACGCCGGCGTCGAGCGGCCGCCGCAGCCGCAACGGGTTGCCGAGGTGCTCGCCGAAGCCGACCACGGCCTGCTCGTCGCCGGCGTGCGTGATCAGCGGCAGCTTCCATGCCGCCAGCTTCGCATAGAACGGGTCGCAGCGCGGGCTGGCCGGGTCGATGTTCTGCGCCGTCGGCAGCCACTTGACCGCCCGGGCGCCGCGTGCGGCCGCGGCTTCGAGCCGGTCGAGCGCACGCGGGTCGTAGGGGTGCACCGACGCGACCCACTCCAGGTGCGCCGGGTGCTGCGTCGCCAGGCCGGCGACGTGCTCGTCGCCGGCGTAGTAGGTGGACAACTCCTGCATCGGCGCGCCGGCTTCGTCGCGCGCCCAGTCGAACGCGAACAGCATCGCCTTGAAGCCGCGCGGCATTTCGCGGCACTGCGCCAGCAGATGCTCGACGAAACTGGAGTCGATGCGCCCGGGCCGGTCGTCGATGCACGAGGCGTTGATGTAGATCTTGCGCCGCAGGTACTCCACCGGGTTGCGCAGCCGGCTCATGCGCGGGTTGAACCACAGGCCGCTGCCGGAGTCGCCGTCGCCGAAGACGTGGATGTGCGTGTCCCACACCTTCGCGGCATCGAGCCCCTGCCAGACGCCGCGCACGCGCGGGTCGTCGCGCAGCGCGGCCGGCATCGCGCCCAGGCACTGGTTCAGCACGCCGTCGCGCACCGACAGGTCGAAGCCGGTCAGGCCGAGGCCGGCGGCCGCCGCGCCGAGCAGGACGCGCCGCCGCATCAGGGGCGGGCCCCGGCCGGGCGATTGGCGATCGCGTCGTCGAGGCGTTCCATCACGTACGCGAAGAAGGGGTTCGAGGACATGCGCGCCAGCGAGTCGATGCTGACGACCAGCAGCCCGCGTTCGCCGCGCGCGGCCATCGCGCCGAGGTTGGCGCCGTAGTCCTCGCTCGGGTCGGGCTGCAGCCCGTAGAGCGGGTCGTCGAGCGGGAACGGCAGCGCGAGGTGCGACAGCGAGAACACGCCGGGCGGGAAGGCCAGCCCCAGCTCGCGCACCGTCTCGGCGGTGCCGCCGGCCTCGACCGTGCGCGCCAGCACCTGGTCGCTGCGCGGGCCGACGTTGGTGACCACCGTCGTGCGGAAGTTGCGCGGCGGATCGGGCAGCAGCCGCGCGAGCACGGTGTCGGCGTCGCGGCGCAGCAGCGGGCCGAACTTGGCGTTGCGGTTCAGGTCGAAGAGCACCAGTTCGCTGCCGTTGTCCGGCAGCTTCGCGTACAGCGCGGTCACGATCGCGCGCGTGCTGACGGTGAAGTCGACCACCGACTGGAAGGTCAGCACCGGCGGCAGCGCGTTCAGGCTGCCGGCGGTGGCGTGGCGGTCGATCTGCGCCTGCAGCCGGCGCGCGACCAGCGACGACTGGCGCGCACCGTTGACCGGGAAGCTGTTGTACTTGAACGGGTTGAACTCCGGCACGATGCCCAGCCACGCGGCCTTGTCCAGCGTCGGCAGGTAGGCCGGCCAGCCGAAGATGCCGGCGAAGCGCGCCATCGCGGTGATGCCGATCATCGGCGCGAACAGCACGATCCGCTCGGGGCGCGCCAGCGCCGGATCGTCGAGCGCGTCGAGCGCGTACTTCACCGCCAGCGCGCCGCCGTTCGAGAAGCCGACCACGTGCAGCGGCGCCGGCGCCGGTGCCAGGCGGCGCGCCTCGCGCACCGCCAGGTGCGTCGCCGCCATCCACTGCTTCCACTCGACGTGGCTCAAGCCCGAGGGCACGGTGCCGTGGCCGGGCAGGCGGATCGCCAGCGCGACGAAGCCGTCCTGCACGTAGCGCCGCGCGACGTGGCGCAGGCTGTAAGGCGAATCGGTCAGGCCGTGCAGCAGCACCACCGCGCCCGCCGGTTTGCCGGGCGGCGCCATCACGTACGAGCGGTTCCAGTCCTGCGCGAAGCGGCCGGGGTAGATCGGGCTGCCGCTGAAGTAGCGGTTGGAGCCGACGCGGTCTTCGGGCTCGAGCTTGTCGGTGACCTCGGCGCGCACCTCGTCGAAGAGCAGCTTCTCGCGGGCGAGATAGCCGGCCCAGTCGAGGCGGGCGATCTCGTCGGCCGCCGCCTCGCTCGGCACGAAGGTGTGCCACCGCGCGAGGTGCGGCTCGCGCAGCGCATCGAAGACACGCCAGGCGAGGATCAGGATCACCAGCGCTGCGACCGCGGCCGCGCCCCATTTCAGCATTCTGACCATGCTCGGTATCGACGCCCACGCGGCGATGCGCGCCCCGGCGCGACCGATCGATGATAAGCGGCACCCTCGCGCGAACGCGCTCGGCCCGAGTCGCGACGGTTGTCGGCCGATAACCGGGCGCCCCGCGCCCCGGCCCCCGGCCGCCGATGTCGGGCCGGAACCTGCCGGGCCGAGCTAAATTCGACGCCACCACGAACCCCGCCCGCACCGATCGGCCGTCGACCATGACCTTGAAACGCTTCCTCGTCCGGCTGCTGCTCGTGCTCCTGCTCGTCGCCGCGGTCGCGCTCGCGGTGCGCAGCTGGCGCGCGCTGCAGGGCCCGGACCTGCAGCCGTGGCACACCTTCGTGCCGGCCGAGCTGCGCGCCGACGAACTCGACGCCGCGGACTGGCCGCGCTGGCTGGCGCAGGAGCAGGCGGTCTTCGACAGCCTGCGTGCGCGCGTCACGCGCACTCTCGAGCCGGCGGCGCGGATGCCCTACGACCGCTACGTCGAGGGCAGCCCCGTCTACCCGCCGGGCTTCGCGCGCGACTGGAACCGCTCGTACGTGATGGTGCCCGCAGGCGCGCCGGTGGGTGCGGTGGTGCTGCTGCACGGCCTGACCGATTCGCCGTACAGCCTGCGCCACATCGCGCGGCGTTATGCCGAGCGCGGCTTCGTCGCGATCGGCCTGCGCGTGCCCGGCCACGGCACGGTGCCGGCCGGGCTGACCGACGTGCGCTGGGAAGACTGGATGGCGGCCACGCGGCTGGCCGTGCGCGAGGCGCGGCGCCGGGTGGGCGCAACGGCGCCGCTGCACCTGGTGGGCTTCTCGAACGGCGGCGCGCTCGCGGTGAAGTATTCGCTCGACGCGATCGAGGACCCGGCGCTGCCGCGCGCCGACCGGCTGGTGCTGCTGACGCCGATGATCGGCATCACGCGCTTCGCGCGCTTCGCCGGGCTCGCCGGGCTGCCCGCGCTGCTGCCGCCCTTCGCCGGCGCGGCGTGGCTGAGCAACCTGCCCGAGTTCAACCCGTTCAAGTACAACTCGTTCCCGGTCAACGGCGCGCGCCAGTCGTACCGGCTGACCGATGCGCTGCAGTCGCAGATCGAGCGCCTCGCGCGCGCCGGCCGGCTCGGCACGATGCCGCCGGTGCTGACCTTCCAGTCGGTGATCGACTTCACCGTCAGCACGCCGGCGATCCTGAACGCGCTCTATGCGTTCCTTCCCGACAACGGCAGCGAGATCGTGCTCTTCGACGTGAACCGCACGGTCAAGTTCGGGCCGCTGCTGCGGCCGTCGGCCTACGTCGCGCTCGACCAGCTGACGCCGACCGCGCCGCAGGCCTACCGCTTTACGGCGATCGCGAACGCCGGCGACGACAGCGACGCGACGCTCGAGCGCAGCATCGCGCCGGGCCAGCTCGCCGCGGTCGACCGGCCGCTCGAGCTGCGTTATCCGGCGGGCATCTTCTCGCTGTCGCACCTGTCGATACCGATCCCGCCGGACGACCCGCTGTACGGCACGAACCCCGACCCGAAGACGCGCGCCGAGTTCGGGATCAACCTCGGCGCGCTCGACGCCCGCGGCGAGCGCGGCGCGCTGGTCGTCGACCAGGACTTCCTGACCCGGCTGCCGTCGAACCCGTTCTTCGACTACCTGCTCGGGCGGATCGAAGAGGGCATCGAGCGCCCGGCGGCGCCGAGCGGGCGCAACCTCGCCGCGGTGCCGCCGAGCGGGCTGCCGGTGCGGCTCGAGGCGCTGCTGTCGACTTTCGCGCCGGACGAGGCGTCGGCGCAGCGCTTCTCCGGGCCTTGAGCGGGTCGAAGCGGGCGAGACACCCTTTCGCCGGGGCAGCCTGTCGCGCAGGCGCACGCGCAGGCGCGGGCCGTGTCGCCCGCCGCGGTATTGCCGAACTGCGGCAAGCGCAATACGATGCGGCGATGAGCATGAAGACCGTCACCGTCAAACTGCCCGAGCCGCTGGCCGCATGGCTCGCCAGGCGCTCGCGCGAGCTCGGGCACCCGCAGTCCGATCTCATCCGCGAGGCGCTCGAACGCCTGCGCCAGGGCGGCGCGGGCGACAGCTGCCATGATGCTTTCGCGGATGTCTGCGGCTCGGTGCGGGGCCCGAAGGACTTGTCCACGAACCCGCGGCACCTGGTTGGTTTCGGCGAGTGACGACCACCCTCGTCGACACCGGGCCGCTGGTGGCCTACGTCAACGCACGCGATCGCTGGCACGAGTGGGCGGTGATCCAGATGCAGGCCTTGCGGCCGCCGCTGGTGACTTGCGAACCCGTGCTGACCGAGGCCAGCTTCCTGGTTCAGCGCGCCGGCGGGCGGCCGGCCGACTTGCTGCGCAAGCTGCGGCAGGGCGTCTTGGTCATCGGCCTGGATGTTGCGGGCGAAGCGGCGGCGGTCGAGGCGCTGATGCAGCGCTACGCCGACACGCCGATGTCCCTGGCCGACGCCTGTCTCGTCAGGCTGTCCGAGTTGTTCGCCGATTGCCGTCTGTTCACGCTCGACTCGGACTTCCTGCACTACCGGCGCAACGGTCGGCAGTCGATCCCGCTGCTGCGGCCGGGGTGACGCGCCCGGCCGCAGCGATCCTGGAAACGACCGCGCGGTGGGCGCTGCCCGGCCCCCGAGGGCACTTCAAACGCTAGAACGATCCGAACACGCTGCCCAGCACGATGACCGCGACCAGCGCGACGATCGGGCCGACGATCGCCGCCATCGCGAGGTGGAAGTAGCTCTCCTTGTGCGTCGAGCCGCACACCGCGAGCAGTGTGACGATCGCGCCGTTGTGCGGCAGGCTGTCGAGCGTGCCGGCGGCCATCGCCGCCACCCGGTGCAGCACCGCAGGGTCGAGCCCCTGCAGCGCGGCCAGCTCGAGATAGGTGCCGCCGAGCGCGTCGAGCGCGATCGTCATCCCGCCCGAGGCCGAGCCGGTGAGTGCGGCGAGGATGTTGGTGGAGACGGCGAGCGACACGAGCAGCCCGCCCTCGATCGACAGCACCCAGTCGCGCACCGTCTCGAACGCCGGCATCGCGGCGACGACGGCGCCGAAGCCGACCAGGCAGGCGACGCTGAGAACCGGCAGCACCGACGCGTTGGCGCCGGCGTCCATCGATTCGCGCACCGCCGTCAGGCGGCTGCGGTTGAGCAGCAGCAGCACGCCGATCGCGCACAGCAGCGCGACCAGCACCGCCCACACGCCGCTGACCGCCGCGAGCGACAGCCCGGCCCATTGCTCCTCGTCGAGGAAGGCCATGTCGAGCCGCGGCAGCACGACGAAGGACATCAGCAGGTTGACCGCGACCACGACGATCAGCGGGGCGATCGCGGCCGCGAACGAAGGCTCCTGCATCGAGGGCTTGCCGCGCTTCGCTTCGGGCGGGTCGAAGGTGCTGGCGGTGGTGGCGCGCTCGCGCAGCCGCGGGTCGTCGGCCACCTGGGCGGCGTCGCCGGCCGCAGTGGATGCGAAGCCTTCGCCGCGGCGCCGGGCACCGGCTTCGGCCCAGGCCAGCCAGGCCAGGCCGAAGGCGAGCATGATCGCCGAGCCGATCAGCCCCAGCCCTGGCGCGGCGAACGGCGTGGTGCCGAAGAACGGCATCGGGATCGCGTTCTGGATCGCCGGCGTGCCCGGCATCGCGGTCATCGTGAACGTGGTCGTGCCGAGCGCGATCGCGGCCGGCATCAGCCGGCGCGGGATGTCGGCGGTCTGGAACAGCGCCATCGCCATCGGGCCGATGACGAAGAAGGCGACGAACAGGCTGACGCCGCCGTAGGTGACGAGCGCGCCGGCGAGCACGACGGCGAGGATCGCGCGCTTCGCGCCGAGCTTCGCGGTCATCGTGCGGGCGATCGCCGCGACCGAGCCGCTGTCCTCCATCAGCTTGCCGAACAGCGCGCCGAGCAGGAACAGCGGGAAGAACTGCGCGACGAAGCCGGCCGCTGCGCCCATGAAGGTGTGCGTCCAGTGCGCGAGCAGCGGCTCGGCCGAGAACGCGGCGACGATCAGCGCCGCCGCCGGCGCCAGCAGCAGCACGCTCCAGGCGCGGAACGACAGCCACATCAGGACGCCGAGCGCGACCAGGATTCCGAGCAGGCCCACGGTTTCAGATCCCTTCGAGGTAGGCGTCGATGTCGAGCGTCGAGCGCACGCCGAGGTCGGCGCCGTGCTGCCCGAGGAACTGCGCGGCCGCGGCGCGGCCGGCGTCGCGCAGCATCAGGAAGAAGTCCCACTCGGCGAGCAGCTTCGACGAGTAGCCGAGGTCGAGCATCACGTCGCTGGCGATGCGGTGGATGCGCATCTTCGCGAGCAACTGGCCTTCGCCGGTGCCGGGGTCGGCCACGCGGCGCAGCAGCGCGGCGGCGCGGAACTCCTTGATCAGCGTCGAGTTGAACGCGATCTCGTTCAGCCGGTTGTGGATCTCGCGCGCGGTGCGCGGCGTGCCCGGGCGCTCGATCGGGTTGATCTGGACGATGATCGTGTCGTGCGACGCGCACTCCTGCACCAGCGGCGCGAGCGACGGGTTGCCGGAGTAGCCGCCGTCCCAGTAGGCGTCGCCGTCGATTTCGACCGCCTGGAACATCGTCGGCAGGCAGGCCGACGCGAGCAGCGCATGCGGCGTCAGGTCGGCGTTGCGGAACACCCGGCCGCGGCCGGTGCGCACGTTGGTCGCGGTGACGAAGAGCTTGATCGGCGCGCGCTTCAGCCGCTCGAAGTCGATCTGGTCGGCGAGGATCGTCTCGAGTGGGTTGGTGCCGAGCGGATTCAGGTCGTAGGGCGAGACCACGCGCGCCGCCATCTCCATCGCGACGAACAGCGGCGAGTAGTCGAGCGTCCAGTTGCCGGTGATGACCTCCAGCGGCCCGCGCCGCACCGGACTGAACTGCGCGGCGTCCGACACCGCGCGCCAGAAACGCTCGAGCGCCTGCCTGGCGCCCTCGGCGCCGCCGGCGGTGTAGCCGTCGATCATCACCGCCGCGTTCATCGCGCCGGCCGAGGTGCCGGAGACGCCGTCGTAGGTCAGCCAGGGTTCCTCGAGCAGACGGTCGAGCACGCCCCAGGTGAAGGCGCCGTGGGCACCGCCGCCCTGCAGGCCGAGGTCGGCGAGGACGGGTTTGCGTTTGGGTGTTGGGCTGGGCATGGTTAAACCTCGCTGCGGCAACGGTTCCGACACCGCGCGGCTTCCCGCCCGGGGGTCGACGTTGTGGATGGGTCTTCCGTCCGCCGACGCGTGCTCGCCGTGGCCGGACCGGGCGCTCAGGTGCGAGCGCCGCTGAATCGAGTGCTTGGCCTGCGCATGAGCCGTTCCTCCCCGGATGCGATGCGCGAGTTTTTGTTGCGCTGCAACAGTCTACCCGAGCCTCAAGCCCGGATCGCGGCGCACCGGCATCGGCCAGGAGGCGACGGCGCGAGGCCGGTGTTTCCCGGAATGGAGCATCCCGTCGTTACCATCGACGGCCGAGCACTCCCTTGCCGTCGATGGACCATCCTTTCGCCGACTTGATCGAGCTGCGCGAAGTCGAGCGCAGCGCCGGCACGAGCCGCCTGGCGCTGACGGTGACCGAGTCGCACCTGAACCCGCACCGCGTCGTCCACGGCGCGGTGCTCTATGCGCTCGCCGACACCGGCATGGGCGCCGCGCTGTACCCGACGCTCGCCGCGGGCGAGATCTGCGCGACGATCGAGATCAAGATCAACTACTTCAGGCCGGTCGCGGCCGGCGAGGTGGTGTGCACGACGCAACTCGTCAACCGCGGCCGCACGGTGGCCAACCTCGAATCGAAGCTGTTCGTCGGCGACACGCTGGTCGCCACCGCCAGCGGCAACTACGCGATCTTCACGCCGCGCGGCGGCATGCCGCGCTGACGCGCTTCACTTCGCCGGCGACGGGCCGGCGACCGCGCCGTAGACCCGTTCGCGCAGCGCGGCGCGGTACGGCAGCCGGTTCTTCGGGCTCTGCATCATGAAGACGACGAACAGGTCGTTGGCCGGGTCCACCCACATGTAGGTGCCGCCGGCGCCGCCCCAGTGGTACTCGCCGACCGCGCTGTCGCGACCCTTCGCAGGCTGCGTGCGCACCGCGAAGCCGAGACCGAAGCCGTAGTCCGCACCGGGCAGGTACAGCGCGGTGCGCACGATCTGCCCGCCGAGGTGGTCGCGCGTCATCTCCTTCAGCGTCGCCTCGCTGACGAGGCGCCGGCCGTCGAGCTGGCCGCCGCCGCGCAACATCAGCAGGAAGCGGGCGTAGTCGGGCGCGGTGCCGACCAGCCCGCCGCCGCCGGACTCGAAGCCGGCCGCGCGCCGCGGGTCGAACAGCGGCGAACCCGGCGTGATGCCGTCGCCGGCGAAGGGTTCCGCCAGGCGCGCCTGGCGCGCGGGCTCCGGCACGGTGAAGCTCGTGTCCTTCATGCCCAGCGGGTCGAGGATGCGCTGCTTCAGGAACACGCCGAGCGGCTCGCCGGAGACGACCTCGATCACGCGGCCGAGCACGTCGGTCGAGTTGCCGTAGTCCCAGGTGGTGCCCGGCTGGTAGGCCAGCGGCAGCTTCGCGAGGCGCTCGACGAACTGCGCGTTGCTCTGCGCGCGGTCGTTCTCGACGCCCGATTCGCGGTAGGCCTGCTTGACCAGGCCCGGGCCGAAGAAGCCGTAGGTCAGGCCCGAGGTGTGGCGCATCAGGTCGCGCACGGTCATCGGCCGCGCGGCCGCAACCCGCTCGAGGGTCTTCGGGCCCTGGGCGTCGGTCTTCTCGACGCCGACCTCGACCCCGGCGAACGCCGGGATGTACTTCGCCACCGGCGCGTCCAGCTCGAGCCTGCCTTCCTCGACCAGCATCATCGCGGCCACGCTGACGATCGGCTTGGTCATCGAATAGAGGCGGAAGATGTCGTCCGTCTGCATCGGCTCGGCCCGCGCCGGGTCGCGCACGCCGACCGCCTCGGCATAGGCGACCTTGCCGCCGCGCACGACCATCAGCACCGCGCCCGGGATCCTCTGCGCCGCGACCTCGCCGCGCAGCCAGGCGTCGAGCCGGGCCATGCCCTCGGCCGAAAGGCCGAGCGCCTCCGGGCGGGCACCCGGCAGC
>JAFLDG010000140.1 GCA_017302495.1 Burkholderiales bacterium | reverse complement strand
CGCCGGCCCCGCGGCGAGCGCGACGCAAAGGCGGGCGGCCGCCGCGCGCACGATCGCCCCCGGTCCGGATCCCATCGCGGGATTGTCGGCCGGCGGGCCCATGCCGCAGCGGTAACCGACACGACCGGCGATCGCGGCACTCGATCACGAACCTCGGCCCACGCTCCCCTCGAACCGGGCCATGGCGCGGGACGCGCTTACAGGCACGATGGCGGCATCCGCATCCGTCGAAGGGAGAACGAAGATGGCCTACCCGCAAGCTGCCAACGACATGTTCATCTGCCGGCCGGGCGATTCGCTGAAGTGCGGCGAGCGCGGCGTCGACATCCCGAAGGGGCACGTCGGGCCGGTGCTGCTGTCCGACACCGGCCGCACCGTGTGGTGGACCGGCCGGGTCGCGATCGGCCTGCGCTACGAGCCGCCGCGCGACCGGGAGCCGATCGGCCAGTCGGCGCTGTGGATCCAGGACGTCCTGCTGCGCAGCGCCTGACCCCGCCGCGACTTCAGAACCGCGGGGTCGGGTTCACCGCGGCCGTCGTGTCCTGCAGCACGAACTGCACGTCGCCGAGTGCACGCTCGGCGAAGCCGCCCTCGCAGTAGCTCAGGTAGAAGTGCCACATGCGCAGCAGCGCCTCCGGGTAGCCGCGCGCCCTGACCTGCTCGGCGTTGGCGAAGAGGTTGCGCCGCCAGGCCGCGAGCGTCGTCGCGTAGTGGGGGCCGATGTCCTCGAGGTCGACGATGCGCAGGGTGGAGGCGCGCGCCATCGACTCGGCCAGCGCCGTCACCGACGGGATGCAGCAGCCGGGGAAGATGTGGCGCTTGATGAAGTCGACCGAATCGCGCGCGGCGGCGTACTGCCGGTCGTCGATCGTGATCGCCTGCAGCAGCATCGTGCCGCCCGGCGCCAGCAGCTCGCTGCAGCGGCGGAAGAAGGTGTCGAAGTAGTGGTGGCCGACGGCCTCGATCATCTCCACCGACACCAGCTTGTCGTAGCGGCCGTCCAGGTCGCGGTAGTCGTCCAGCCGCAGCGTGATGCGGTCGGCCAGCCCGGCGGCGTCGAAACGCTCGCGGGCGCGCGCATGCTGCTCGCGGGAGATCGTCGTCGTCGTCACGCGGCAGCCGTAGTGCTGCGCGGCGTGCAGCGCGAGCGCGCCCCAGCCGGTGCCGATCTCGAGCAGGTGATCGCCCGGCTTCAGGTCGAGCTTGCGGCAGATGCGGTCCAGCTTGGCGAGCTGCGCCTGCTCCAGGGTCATGTCGGCGCGCTCGTAGACCGCGCACGAGTACATCATCGTCGGGTCGAGGAACAGCTCGAAGAAGTCGTTGCCGATGTCGTAGTGCGCGGCGATGTTGCGGCGGCTGCCTTCGCGCGTGTTGCGCGCGGCCGCATGCAGCAGCCGGCGCGCCGGCTCGGCCAGGCGCGACCAGCCGCCGTCGAGCCCGTCGAGCAGGCCGCGGTTGACGAGCAGGATGCGCACCAGCGCGGTCAGGTCGTCCACCGTCCAGTCGCCGGCCATGAACGATTCGCCGGCGCCGACCGAGCCGCCGAAGGCCACCTCGGTGTAGAAGCGCCGGTCGCGCACCTGCACCGTGGCGTGCAGCGCGCAGCGCGGCGTGGCGCGGCCGTAGGTGTCGCGGCGCGCGCCGTCGACGATCGTCAGCCGGCCGTGCTCGAGTTGCACCAGCCGCGCGCGCAGCGTGCGTTCGGCCAGGCCTTCGAGGCCGCGCGCGACCATGCCCGGAAGCGCGTCAGGGTCGCGCGGCAGCGTGCGGGCGCGGTCGGCCAGCGTGGGGCTCGGGCTGTTCATCGGGGATGCTCCGTGGGATGGGGGTGGACGGCCGCGGCCGCAAGGGCGGCCGCGCGCGCGGCCTTCGACCGCGTCGGATGGTCGTGAATGGGCACGCGCTTGAGCCACAGGCGCAGCGCCTGCCAGTGGATCGCGGCGATCACCTGCGCCGTCATCCACGGAAAGCGCAGCAGCGTGCCGGCGAGCGCGGCGCCGGTGATCGGCAGGCGCCGCAGCGAGAGCGTCGCGCCGAAGACCGGGCCGGCTGCGGCAGCACCCGCCGCATCGGCCGGGCGCAGCGCCATGTGCACCGCCAGCGCCTCGCCCGGCGTGTGCAGCTGCCAGTCGTAGCGCAGCCCCATCGGCTGGAACGGCGAGACGTGCATCGCCTTCACGCTGTGCGCGCGCAAGGCGCCGGCGCCCGGGGTGTCCTGTTGCAGCACGTAGCAGTGGCGCTCGCCCCAGGGCGTGTTGTTCACTTCCGCGACCACCGTCTCCACCGCGCTGCCGGCGGCGTCGAAGCAGTAGTAGAAGCTGACCGGGTTGAAGACATAGCCGAACATGCGCAGGTGCGTGAGCAGCCGGATCGGGCCCTCGGGCCGCCGCCCGGTGCGCTCGGCCACCAGCGCGCGCACGGCCTCGTCGAGCGGCAGCGCCGCGTCGCCGAGATGGTCGCGGCGGTCGAAGCGCGCCGGCGCCGCACGCCGCGTCGACCAGAGCCAGCGGCCGCGGAACACCTGCTCCAGCTCGGCCAGGTCGAGATAGGCCATGAACAGCCGGTAGCGGAACGCATGCCGGCGCGGCGCGAGCCGCCGGTGGTCAAGCCACCCGTGATAGAGCGCGCTGTGCATCGGTCGCCCCGGCGTCGGCCGCGGCCTGCCGCCGGCAGGCCTCGTCGAATCGGGTCAGCGCCTGCAGGGCGCTGACCACGCCGTCCTCGTGGAAGCCGTAGCGCCAGTACGCGCCGCAGTAGTGGGTGCGGCCGTGCGTGGCGGGCGCGCCGCTGATCTCGTGATGCCGCTGCTGCGCCGCCGCGCCGGCGGGCGTGAACAGCGGGTGCGCGTATTCCATCCGCCGCAGCACCTTCTTCGGATCCACGTGTGCACTGGCATTGAGCGTGACGCAGAAGGTGTGGCGCGAGCGCAGGCCCTGCAGCACGTTCATGTCGTAGGTCAGCGCGACGCCGCTGCCGGCACCCGGCAGCCGGTGGTAGTTCCACGCCGCCCGGGCGCGGGGCCGGCGCGGCAGCAGCGCGGTGTCGGTGTGCAGCAGAGCCTCGTTGCGCTGGTACGGCAGCGCGCCGAGGATCGCCCGCTCCTCGGGCGAAGGGTCGGCCAGCAGGCGCAGCGCCTGATCCGAGTGGCAGGCGAGGAAGACATGGTCGAAGCGCTGCGGCTCACGGCCGTGCAGCTGCAGCCGCACGCCGTCGGGCCCGCGGCGGATCGACTGCACCAGGCTGTTCAGCCGGATGCGGTCGCGAAACGGCGCGACGAGCTTGTCGACGTAGCGCGCCGAGCCGCCGCGGATCACCCGCCAGACCGGCCGATCGTTCACCGTCAGCATGCCGTGGTTGTGCAGGAAGCGCACGAAGAAGCGCGCCGGGAAGTCGAACATGCGCGCCGGGTCGGTGGACCAGATCGCTGCGCCCATCGGCACCAGGTAGTCGTCGACGAAGCGGCCGCCGAAGCGCCTGGATTCCAGGTACGCGCCGAGCGTGGTCTCGGCGCCGTCGTCGGCCAGCAGCGCCGGCGCCTCGCGGTGGAAGCGCCCGATCTCGGCCAGCATGCCGAGGAAGCCGGGGCTCAGCAGGTTGCGGCGCTGCGCGAACAGGCCGTTCAGCGAGGTGCCGTTGTACTCGAGCCCGCGCGCGTCGTTGCGCACCGAGAAGCTCATCGAGCTGGGCTGGGACGCGACGCCGAGCTCGTCGAGCAGCGCGATGAAGTTCGGATAGGTGCGGTCGTTGAAGACGATGAAGCCGGTGTCGACCGGCTGCACCTCGCCGTCGAGCTCGATGCGGTGCGTGTGGGTGTGGCCACCGATCCGGTCGTCGGCCTCGAAGACGGTCAGGTCGTGGCCGGCGCGGTGCAGCCGGTACGCGGCCACGTTGCCGGCGATGCCGGTGCCGACGACGGCGATCTTCAGGGGTTTCATCGGGTTCTCTCCGCAGCGCCGGCGGCCGGTTCGCGCACCGCGGCCGGAACCGGCTTCAGGCCCTCGATCAGGCCGAGCATGGCCAGCAGCCGCAACCCGTACCAGGTGAGATCGATCTCCCACCAGTAGAAGCCCTGGCGCGCCGAGGCCGGATAGTGGTGGTGGTTGTTGTGCCAGCCTTCGCCGAAGGTCAGCAGCGCCAGCCACGGGTTGTTGCGCGACGCGTCGCGCGTGGCGTAGCGTCGGCTGCCGAAACGGTGCGCGAACGAGTTGATGCTGAAGGTGGCGTGGTACAGCGCCACGGTGGAGACGCAGAAGCCCCAGACCACCAACTGCGTGCCGGTGGTGCCCCACGACGGCGCGAAGCGCTCGGCCAGCGCGCCGAAGGCCCACAACCCGCCCACCAGCAGCAGCGGCACCAGCGCGTCCCAGCGGTCGAGGAAGCGCAGTTCCGGAAAGCGCGCGAGCGAGCGCACCAGTTCGGCGCGTGGCGCGAAGTTCTCGCGCGCCATGAACCAGCCCATGTGGCTCCAGACGAAGCCGTGGCGCAGTGCGGAATGGCTGTCCTCCGGCTGGTCCGAGTGCACGTGGTGGTGGCGGTGGTGCGACGCCCACCACAGCGGCCCGCGCTGCGCCGCCGCGGCACCGAGCACGGCGAACACGAACTGCACCACCCGCCCGGCGCGGAAGGCCTGGTGCGAGAAGTAGCGGTGGTAGAAGCCGGTGATCGCGAACATGCGCAGCGCGTACAGCGCGATCGCGGTCGCCACCGCGACCGGGCTCGCGCCGACCCAGGGCAACGCCAGGCAGCCGGCGTGGATCGCGATGAACGGCACCTGCCGCAGCCAGTCGATGCGGCGCGGGTCGCCGGCGTCGACGCCGCCGGCGCGGCCGTCGAACCAGGCCCGCAGCAGTGCACCCGCCCGGCCGGCCCGCCCGCCGGCGGACACCGGGAGCGCTTCGGGCTCTGCCTTCGCGAGTTCGCCCTGGGCCTGCTCCGGCGGGCTCATCCGCGCTGCCTCCACGGCACGAAGGCCGGCGTGCGCCGCACGTAGTCGGCGTAGCCGGGGCGGTGGCGGCCGAGATCCTGCTCCAGCAGCGGCACGCCCGACACCTTCAGCAGCAGCACGGTCATCAGCAGCGGCGACAGCACGGTCCACCAGGCGCCGGCGGCCGCGGCGACGAGCCACAGGCCCCACCACAGGCAGCACTCGCCGAAGTAGTTCGGGTGGCGCGAGAAGCGCCACAGGCCCCGGTCCATCACCCGGCCGCGGTTGCGCGGGTCGGCGCGGAAGCGCGCCATCTGCGCATCGGCCACGGCCTCGACCAGCAGGCCGGCGGCGGCAATGGTCAACCCCAGCAGGTCGAGGCCATTCCACGGCACCGGGCTCGCCACCGCGGCCATCAGCGGCGCGGCGACGATCCAGCCGAGCAGCGCCTGCAGACCGAACACCAGGTACAGGCTCTTCCACTGGAAGTGCGGCTCGTTGCGCCGGCGGATCGCCTGGTAGCGTCGGTCCTCCGGCTGGCCGCGGTGGCGCCGGGCGATGTAGAGCGACAGCCGCAATGCCCAGGCGGCGGCCAGACCGAGCACGGCCGCGGCGCGCGGGCCGGTCTGCGGCAGCGCCGCGGCCACGACCAGCGCCGGCACCAGCACCAGGAAGCCCCAGGCGCTGTCGACGATGCTGACGTCGCGCTTCGGCACGCTCGCCGCCCAGACGGCCAGTGCCAGCAGCGCGCCGGCACCCAAGCCGAGCGCGACGGCCTGCAACCAGGCCGCGTCCGGCGTCATGTGCGCACCCCGCAGGCGCGCGGATCCGCGGTCACCCGCGCGGCGGCACGCTCCAGACGCTGCGCGGCGGCCAGCAACGACGGCACGATCAGCGCCCAGCCGGCGCCGAGCACCGCCAGCGCCAGCGTCGGGTCGGGCAACTCGCACGCGCCCAGGCGCGCCGCAGCCGCATACGACAGCGCCCCGCCGACGCCGCCGACCAGCGCCGCCGGCAGCGGCCGGCCGTGCAGCCAGCGCAGCGGCTCGCGCAGCATCGGCGCGAACAGCGCCCAAAGCGCCAGGATCCAGGCCGGCGCCCAGCCGGCCCACGGGCCGGGCGACGCGTAGACGACGATGCCGGTGCGGGCCAGCAGGCTGTCCCAGACCACGCCGACGGCGAGCGCGAGCCCGATCAGCCCGAGCTCGACGGCGCGCGCCTTGCTGAACGCCAGGTGCAACCCGAGCACCGCCGCCACCGCGGCGATGCCGAGCGCGACCTGGCCGCGGGCCGCGCCGATCACGCACAGGAACCACGCGCCCTGGAACAGCGCGAAGCCCACGGCGAGCCGCAGCCCGCGGCCCAGGGGGCCGTCCGCCCCGTCGTCGCGGCCGGCCCTCACCGACGCGGCTCGAACAGGTAGTGCGAGACGAACCACTCGCGGCCCCGGTCGTGGCCGAAGAGTTCGGCGCAGGACATGAAGAACAGCCGCCAGCGCATCCACCACAGCCCGGCGCGCTCGGCGCCGTAGGTCCGCGCCAGGATCGGCCAGACCGCGTCGCGCCGTGCGTCCATGTTCTCGAGCCAGGCCTCGGCGGTGCGCGCGTAGTGCGTGCCGTCCCAGCGCCAGCGCGCGAGCAGCCTCAGGTCGTCCTGGAAGCGCAAGGCCAGGTCGTCGCTCGGCATCATCCCGCCGGAGAAGAAATGGCGCGCCATCCAGTCGCTGTCGTCGCGCGCCTCGAACGCGTACGGCGTGCCGCGGTGCACGAACACGTGCATGAAGAAACGGCCGCCGGGTTCGAGCCAGCCGGCGACGCGGCGGAACATCTCGGGCCAGTTGCGCAGGTGCTCGAACATCTCGACCGAGACGATGCGGTCGAAGCGCACGCCGGGGTGGCAGCCGGACACGTCGGCGGTGATCACCTGCACGTTGCGCAAGCCGCGGCGCCGCGCCTCGGCCTCGATGTGCGCCCGCTGCGAAAGCGAGTTCGACACCGCGGTGATCTGCGCGTGCGGGTAGTGCTCGGCCATCCACAGCGTCAGCGAGCCCCAGCCGCAGCCGAGCTCGAGGATGCGCTGGCCGTCGGCCAGCTGCGCGCGCTCGGCGCTGGCGGCGAGCGCCGCCTCCTCGGCGGCGTCCAGGTCGGTCACGCCCTGCGGCCACCAGGCCGAGCTGTACTTGCGCCGCCGCCCCAGCACCTGTTCGAAGAAGGGGCTCGGCACCTCGTAGTGCTGCTCGTTGGCCTTCTCCGCCAGCAGCGCGATCGGCGCGCGGCCCATGGCGGCAACGAAGGCTTCGGCCTGATCGGCCGCGGCGGCCGGGTCGCCGGCCGCGATCTCGTCCAGCCGGGCCTGCAGCAGCCGCCGGATGCCGGCGCGCACCAGCACGTCGGGCACGATGCCGCGCTCGGTGAAATCCAGGGCCAGATTCGACAGCGGCATCGGGTGCTCCTCGGGTCGGGCCTCGGGCCCGCATCGTTTTCGAACCCCCTTCTACGCAGCCGGGCCGGCGCCGGATCACTGCCGGCGCGGGCCGGTGATCCGGGCCCGCCCTTGCCGCGTACAAGGCCCCATGGAACAACGGCAGCGTGCGTCGGCACCGCCGGCCGGTCGGCCGGCGGCCTTAGTCTTCGGCCACCTGGCGGCCGTCTTGCCCGCCGATGCCGAGCGCCGCATGCCCACCGACGAGGAGATCAACGCCTGGATGCACGCCGTCGCCGGCGCCGGCGACCGGCCGGCCTTCGCCGCGCTGTTCCGGCACTTCGCGCCGCGGATCAAGGGCTTCCTGCTGCGCGGCGGTGCCGACGAAGCGCTGGCCGAGGAGCTGGCCCAGGAGACGATGGTCGTGCTCTGGCGGCGCGCGGCCAGTTTCGACCCGGCGCGCGCGCAGGTCTCGACCTGGCTGTACACGATCGCGCGCAACCTGCGCATCGACCATCACCGGCGCGGTGCGGGCGGCGCCGTGGCGGCGCCCGACGACTGGGACCCCGAACAGCAGCCGGCGGACGCGCACCTGCGGCCCGACGAACTGCTGCTCGCGGCGCAGCGCGAGCGCGGCGTGCAGCAGGCCCTGGCCGAGCTGCCGCCCGAACAGGCGCAGGTGCTGCGCCTTTCCTTCTTCGACGAACACCCGCACAGCCGCATTGCGCAGGATCTCGGCATCCCGCTCGGCACCGTCAAGTCGCGAATCCGGCTGGCGGTGACGCAGCTGCGGCGAATTCTGGAACGGTACCAAGCATGATCCAGCATCACCCCGGCGAAGAACTCCTGCTGCCGCTGGCCGCAGGCCGCCTGAGCGCCGGCCAGGCCCTCGTGGTGAGCGTGCACCTGGAAGGCTGCGCCGAATGCCGCGCGCGGCTGCACACGCTGCAGGCGCTCGGCGGTGCGCTGCTCGAGCAGGCCGAACCGGCCGCGCTCGAGGCCGGCGCCTGGGAGCGCGCGCTGCGGCGCATCGACCATCCGGCGCCGGTGCCGGCGCCCGTCGTGCCGATGCCGGCCGCGCATCCGGCCTTGCCGGATGGCGTGCCCTGGCCGGCGAGCCTCGGCGGCTGCCGCGTGACCGCCTGGCGCTGGATGGGGCCGGGCATGCGCTACGCCCGCATCGGCATGCCGCACGATCCCGCCGCGGCGTTGTTCCTGCTGCGCATCGGCGAAGGCCGCAGCCTGCCGCGGCACACGCACGGCGGCGTCGAGTTGACGCAGGTGCTGTGCGGCACCTTCGACGACGGGCGCGCGGTGTTCGGGCCGGGGGATTTCGACGCGGCCGACGAGGCGGTGCACCACCAGCCGGTGGTGCAGCCCGGTGCGACCTGCGTCTGCCTCGCCTACGTCGGCGCGCGCATGCGCTTCGACGGCCGGATCGCGTCGCTGATCGGCGACTGGATCGGGATGTAGCGCCTCAGCGCCGCCAGGCGCAGCCGGCCTGGTAACCGGCCCAGGCGCTGGTCGCGGTGACGAACGCACCCCAGCCCAGGTCGATGAACGTGACGTGCCAGGGCCAGCCGATGACGGTGGCCTGGTTCGTCAGGTCGTAGGTGGCATAGCAGACGAAGCCGAAGAAGGCGCCTCGCGCCAGCGCCGAGCGGCCGTCGGCCGCCTGCCGCACGGCGAAGAAGAGCACGCCGGCCAGGTAGATCGCATAGAAGGCCGCCGCGGCGAGCACGTCGAAGTCCTCGCGCATGACGTGGCCGATCGCCGGCCGGTACAGGCGCGAGGCCATCGTCGTCAGCCAGGCCGCGTCGAGCAGCAGGAACGTGAACGCCGTCGCGACGAAAGCGACGCCGAGATGCGGGCCCGGCGCAAGGGGGATGGCCGACGGGCGTGAGGTGGCTGGCATCGCGGCTCCGGGTCAGCGCAGGCGGTAACTGAGCCGCCGGCCGCCGCCGACGATGGTGTCGAGGCCGATCCAGCGATCGCCTGCGTACCAGACGTCGATCGGCTGCGCGAGCCCGCCGATGCGAAGGCCGCGCACCGGCTGCGGCAGCGCATTCAAGTCGGCGGGAACGGCCGGGGGCGCGGCGATCGCGACCGGCTCGACGCGGCCGCTGCCGGGGTCGAGCAGGCGCTTCTGCCCGGCGAGCGCGGGATTCCAGTAGGCGAAGCTCATCAGGCAACCCGCCGGCACGGCGGGCAACGCCGCCGGACGGCCCTCGTCGCGCACCTGCAGCTCGAAGCGCTCGCCGTCGGCCTGGCCGCGAACCTCGGTCAGGCGACCGTTGTCGTCGGTGCGCGCATCGATCGCCGCCAGGCAGCCGGCGGCCCAGCGCTCCTCCGCCCGATGCCGGTAGCGGTACAGCGCAACGCCGAGCAGGCTCAGGTCGAACTGCGCCTCGCTGCGGATCGCGAGGCCGCCGTCGCCGCCTTCGGCGAGCACGAAGCGGTGCGAACCGATCGGCTTGCCGTCGAGCCGCACGGTGAAGCGCCACTCCGCCGGCGCGGCCGCGGCCGCGGCTGCAGCGGCCGCGGTCGTGGCCGGCGCCGCAGCGGCCGCCAGCCATCCCGCCAGCACGATGCCGAACGTGCGCACCGGCGCCCGCCGCCGGCGGGCGCCCGGGAAGGGGCAGAGCAGGGTCGCGCTTCGGTCTTCCATGGCCGTCTGCCGCTTGTACGCAGCGCGGGCCGCGGCGGATCATCCGGCGGCTTCCCGGACCCAGCGCCGCAAGGCTTGTCTGTCGATGCCGTCACGCTGGCCGAGGGGGTCCGCGGCCGTCCGCTCGGCTCGACCCGCATCACACGCCCCGCCGTTCGCGGCGCCGC
>JAFLDG010000014.1 GCA_017302495.1 Burkholderiales bacterium | reverse complement strand
TATTTTTATTTACAGCCATATACAGAGCAGGGGTTGCAGGTTAAAATATTCTTCCTTGGGCAGCTGTATGTTTTAAGATCGGGCTAACCGGATTATTAATAGGACTATACAAATATAAAAAAACGCTTAATTCTTAAATATGAAACAGCACTCTCCACGGCGGGCACGGCGGCGGCGGACCGCAGGCCGGCGGCTGAAGCCGGGGCGGGGCTGCCCGCGGCAGCGGGCAGCGAGCCGACGCCGGAGCAAACGGAGGCGGCAAACCTATAATTCACGGTTTTTCGCCGCTCGCTTCGCCATGCCGATCTACGCCTACAAGTGCGAGTCCTGCGGTCACCGGCAGGACGTGCTGCAGAAGATCTCCGACCGGCCGCTCGACACCTGCCCCGCCTGCGGTGCGGCGACCTTCGTCAAGCAGGTCACCGCCGCCGGCTTCCAGCTCAAGGGCTCCGGCTGGTACGTGACCGACTTCCGCGGCAACGGCAAGGCGGCCGAAGCGAAGAAGCCGGACGCCACGGCCGAAGGCGGCGGCAGGGCCGAAGGCGACGCCAAGCCCGCGGGTGCGCCGGCCGCGGCCCCCTCGCCGGCACCCGCGGCGGCACCTGCCTCGGCGGCGGCAAAGCCCGGATCGACCTCTTCGGACCCGTCGTGATCAAGAAGTACCTGCTCACCGGCCTGCTGGTGTGGCTGCCGCTCGCGGTGACGGTGTGGCTGCTGGGCTGGCTGCTCGGCGCGATGGACGGTCTGTTCGCCTGGCTGCTGTCGGCGCCGCAGGCGCTGCTGCCGGAGTCGGCGCACGCGACGATCGAGCGCCTGCGCCACGTGCCCGGCCTCGGCGTGCTGACGCTCGGCGTCGGGCTGTTCCTCACCGGCCTGTTCGCCACCAACATCTTCGGCCAGTGGTGGTTGCGCCAGTGGAGCCGGGTGATGCACAAGATCCCGATCGTGCGGTCGGTGTACAGCTCGGTCAAGCAGGTCTCGGACACGCTGTTCAGCAGCAGCGGCAACGCCTTTCGCGAGGCGGTGCTGGTGCAATACCCGCGCCAGGGCTCGTGGACCATCGCCTTCGTCACCGGCAAGCCCGGCGGCGAGGTGGCGCAGCACCTGCCGGGCACCCATGTCAGCGTGTACGTGCCGACGACGCCGAACCCGACCTCCGGCTTCTTCCTGATGATGCCGCGCGATCAGGTGGTGCCGCTGGCGATGAGCGTCGACGAGGCACTGAAGTACATCATCTCGATGGGCGTGGTCGCCCCCGCCGCCCGGCCGACGCAGGCGCCGCGCGTGACGGCGGCGGTCGATCCCCATCCGGCCGATCACCACCCGGCCGCCTGAACCCGCGCCGCGTGCGCGGCCGGCCGGCGCCGGCGGCGCCGGCCCACCTGGAGTCCCTGGCATGAGAACGAGTTATTGCGGCAGCGTCGGCGAAGCGCTGCTCGGCCGCACGGTCACGCTGATGGGCTGGGCCCACCGCCGACGCGACCATGGCGGCGTGATCTTCATCGACCTGCGCGACCGCGAAGGCCTGGTGCAGGTCGTCTGCGACCCCGACCGCGCCGCGATGTTCGCGATCGCCGAGAGCGTGCGCAACGAGTACTGCCTGAAGGTGACCGGGCTGGTGCGCGAACGCCCGGCCGGCACCGACAACCCGAACCTCGCCAGCGGCCGGGTCGAGGTGCTGTGCCACGAGCTGGAGGTGCTGAACCCGAGCGTGGCGCCGCCGTTCCAGATGGATGACGAGAACCTGTCGGAGACCACCCGCCTCACGCACCGCGTGCTCGACCTGCGCCGGCCGGCGATGCAGCGCAACCTGATGCTGCGCTACCGCGTCGCGATGGAGGTGCGCAAGTTCCTCGACGCGAACGGCTTCATCGACATCGAAACGCCGATGCTGACGAAGAGCACGCCCGAGGGCGCGCGCGACTACCTGGTGCCCAGCCGCGTGCACGACGGCACCTTCTTCGCGCTGCCGCAGTCGCCGCAGCTGTTCAAGCAGCTGCTGATGGTCGCCGGCTTCGACCGCTACTACCAGATCGTCAAGTGCTTCCGCGACGAGGATCTGCGCGCCGACCGCCAGCCCGAGTTCACGCAGATCGACATCGAGACCTCGTTCCTCGGCGAGGACGAGATCCGCACGATGTTCGAGGGCATGATCCGCAGCGTCTTCCAGCACGCGATCGGCGTCGAGCTGCCCGCGTTCCCGGTGATGAAGTACGCCGAGGCGATGGCGCGCTACGGCTCCGACAAGCCCGACCTGCGCGTGCAGCTCGAGCTGACCGAACTGACCGAGGTCATGCGCGACGTCGACTTCAAGGTCTTCGCCGGGCCCGCGGCGATGGCCGACGGCCGGGTGGTGGCGCTGCGCGTGCCCGGCGGCGCCGAGATGAGCCGCAGCGAGATCGACGGCTACACGGAGTTCGTGCGCATCTACGGCGCGAAGGGGCTGGCCTGGATCAAGGTCAACGAACTCGGCCGGCCGGACCATGCGGCCGAGCTGCGCGGCGGGCTGCAGTCGCCGATCGTGAAGAACCTGCACGACCGCGCGCTGGCCGAGGTGCTGCGCCGCACCGGGGCCGAGGCCGGCGACCTGCTCTTCTTCGGCGCCGACAAGGCGAAGGTCGTGAACGACGCGATCGGCGCGCTGCGCGTCAAGATCGGCCACAGCGAGTTCGGCCGAGCGCGCGGGCTGGTCCAGGGCGAGTGGGCGCCGTTGTGGGTGGTCGACTTCCCGATGTTCGAGCACGACGACGCGGCCGGCCGCTGGAACGCGGTGCACCACCCGTTCACGAGCCCGAAGGACGGCCACGAGGACTGGCTCGAGACCGACCCGGGCCGCTGCCTGGCCAAGGCCTACGACGTCGTGCTCAACGGCATCGAACTCGGCGGCGGCTCGGTGCGGATCCACCGCGAGGAGGTGCAGAGCAAGGTCTTCCGCGCGCTGAAGATCGGCGCGGAGGAGGCGCAGGCGAAGTTCGGCTTCCTGCTCGACGCGCTGCAGTACGGCGCGCCGCCGCACGGCGGCATCGCGATCGGCCTGGACCGCTTCGTGATGCTGATGACCGGGGCCGACTCGCTGCGCGACGTGATCGCGTTCCCGAAGACGCAGCGCGCGCAATGCCTGCTCACCGGCGCGCCGGGCCGGGTCGACGAGGCGCAGCTGCGCGAGCTGCACATCCGCCTGCGCAACGTGCAGCCGGCGTGATCCGGGGCCGCGGCCGGCGCCACGGCTGCGCCGTGGCAGCCGGCAAGGGGCCCGCCCCGCAGCGCGGGGGCTCGGGTCCGGACCGCGGGGCTACAGGCGCCAGGGCCGTGCGCCGAGTGCCTGCAGCTCCGCCACGGCATAGGTGCTCTTGACGTCGGCGAACACCCCGCTCGGCGCGAGCTTGGCCAGCAGGCCCGGCAGCCCCATCTCGAGATACTCCTTGTGCGCCACCGCGGCGACGATCGCCGGCGCGCGCGGCAGCGCGTCCCAGTCGGTCAGCGCGATGCCGTACTCGTGCGCACACTCGCCGGAATCGGCGATCGGGTCGTGCACCAGCACGTTCGCGCCGTAGCTCTGCAGCTCGCGCACGACGTCGATCACCTTGCTGTTGCGGATGTCGGGACAGTTCTCCTTGAAGGTCATGCCGAGCACGATGACGTTCGCGCCCTTGACCGGCAGGTCGTTCGCGATCATCCGCTTGACCGTCTGCTCGGCGACGTACTTGCCCATGCCGTCGTTGATGCGCCGCCCGGCGAGGATGACCTGCGGCGTGTAGCCGAGCATCTCGGCCTTGTGCGTCAGGTAGTACGGGTCGACGCCGATGCAGTGGCCGCCGACCAGACCGGGGCGGAAGGGCAGGAAGTTCCACTTCGTGCCTGCGGCCTGCAGCACCTCGAGCGTGTCGATGCCGATGCGGTTGAAGATCACCGACAGCTCGTTCATCAGCGCGATGTTCAGGTCGCGCTGGGTGTTCTCGATCACCTTCGCCGCCTCGGCCACCTTGATGCTGCTGGCCTTGTACACGCCGGCGGTGATGATCGCGCCGTAGGCGGCCGCCACGCGCTCCAGCGTCTGCGGCGTGTCGCCGGAGACGACCTTGACGATCTTCGTGACGGTGCGCTCCTTGTCGCCCGGGTTGATGCGCTCGGGGCTGTAGCCGACGAAGAAGTCCCGCTTCCAGCTCAGGCCGGAGTGTTTCTCGATGATCGGGATGCAGACCTCCTCGGTCGCGCCCGGGTAGACGGTGGACTCGAACACCACGACGGCGCCGCGCTTCAGGTGCCTGCCGACGCTTTCGGACGACTTGACCAGCGGCGTGAAGTCGGGCTGGTGCGCCGCATCGACCGGGGTCGGCACCGCGACGACGATCAGGTCGGCCTCGCCGATCACCGCCGGGTCGGTGCTGCACTGCAGGTGCACCGCGGCGCGCAGGTCGTCGCTGCTGACCTCGCCGGTCGGATCGACGTGGCGCCGGTAGGCGTCGACCTTCTCGGCCGACAGGTCGAAACCCAGGGTGCGGAACTTCTTGCCGAACTCGACGGCAAGGGGCAGGCCGACGTAGCCGAGACCGATGACTGCAATGGTATTCATGGGATGTGCCAGTGGTGACGCCGCGGGCCGGCGCCGTCCCGGTGCCTAGGCCCGGTAGTAATCGCGATACCAGTCGACGAAACGCGCGACGCCGTCGCGGACCGCGGTCGCCGGCCTGAAGCCGGTCCAGGCGGCCAGTTCGGACACGTCGGCGCTGGTCGCCGGCACGTCACCGTCCTGCAGCGGCAGGAAGTTCTTCTGCGCGTTGCGGCCGAGCGCCTGCTCGATCGCCTCGATGAAGTCCATCAGCGGCACCGGGTCGGCGTTGCCGATGTTGAACACGCGGTAAGGCACGTTGCTGCGCGCCGGATCCGGCTGCGCCGGGTCGTAGGCCGGGTCTGCCGTGGCCGGCCGATCCAGCACCCGGACCACGCCTTCGGCGATGTCGTCGATGAAGGTGAAGTCGCGGACCATCCGGCCGTGGTTGAAGACGTCGATCGCACGCCCTTCGAGGATCGCCTTCGTGAACAGGAACAGCGCCATGTCCGGCCGGCCCCAGGGGCCGTACACGGTGAAGAAGCGCAGTCCCGTGGCCGGCAGGCCGTACAGGTGGCTGTAGGTGTGCGCCATCAGCTCGTTCGCCTTCTTCGTCGCCGCGTACAGGCTGACCGGATGGTCGATGTTGTGGTGCTCGGAGAACGGCATCCGGGTGTTGCCGCCGTAGACGCTGGAACTGGACGCGTAGACCAGGTGCTCGACCTTGCCGTGGCGGCAGCCCTCGAGCACGTTCGTGAACCCGACCACGTTGCTGTCGATGTAGGCGTGCGGGTTGACGAGCGAGTAGCGCACCCCCGCCTGCGCGGCCAGGTGCACGACGCGGTCGAAGCGCTCTTCCGCGAACAACCGCTCGATGCCGGCGCGATCGGCCACGTCCATCTGCACGAAGCGGAAGCCCGGCAGCGGCGTCAGCCGGGCGAGCCGGCTCCGCTTGAGCTGCGGGTCGTAGTAGTCGTTCAGGTTGTCCAGGCCCACGACCCGGTCGCCGCGCGCCAGCAGCAACTGTGCGACGTGCATGCCGATGAAGCCGGCGGCGCCGGTGACGAGGATCTTGGCTGGCTGCATCGGCAGGTGCCGGAGGGCGATTCGGAGGTGCGATTATCGCCACGCCCCCGGCCGCGACGCCGCACGCGCCTCCACGGCAGCGCCATATTGCCGATGAATCCGGGAGCGGTGACCTGGACCGGGCGAGGGCAGGATCGAGAAGTGTTGCCGAGCACCTCCAGGCAGGGTCCCTTACCATCGGACTCGCAGGGCGCCCCGTTGGTCGGTCGGGACGAGGACCCTCGGGCGTCGATGCGGCCCTCCATGACGCGCCTGTGTTCTGCGATACGATTTGATCAGTAAGGGCCTATGGGTCTCGGTGCGAGTCGCTCTCTGCGGGGCGTCGACTGACGTGGCCGGGCCGGGCGGTGCGGGACGCATGGATCCAGGGCGCCGTTCACCACAGGCGATTCTCGACTCGCCTGCCCTCGTCCGGGCTCCAGCTGAATGTGTGAACCCGGGGCACACCCTCTTCAGCGACCCGTGAAACTCGAACGTGTTCGTTGACTCCCGACTTGTTGGGGCCGGCACCGAGGTCCGGACCGGCGTCTGCGTGATCGGCGCGGGTGTCGCCGGACTCACCCTGGCGATGGAGTTCGAGCGCGCCGGTGTCGATGCGGTCGTACTCGAGAGCGGGGGCCTGCAGCCGGACGGCGCGACGGCGGATCTGTACCGCGGAGAGACCCGAGGCCTGCCCTACGTGTTCGCGGACGGGTCGCGGTATCGGTACTTCGGAGGCAGCAGCAACGGGTGGGCCGGCTATTGCCGGCCCCTTGCGCCGATTGATTTCGCTCAACGCGAGTGGGTACCGGACAGCGGCTGGCCGCTCGATGCATCGGCACTCGAACCGTATCTGCCCCGGGCCCACGATTTCCTGGACTTGGGC
The DNA here is from genome assembly GCA_017302495.1 of Burkholderiales bacterium. Classification (GTDB taxonomy): domain Bacteria; phylum Pseudomonadota; class Gammaproteobacteria; order Burkholderiales; family Burkholderiaceae_C; genus Rubrivivax. Next base: position 21,626 of record JAFLDG010000014.1, on the reverse strand, counting down.
CCATTCGACTACCGGTTGCCCGAGTGGATCGGCAGGATCGACCGCAGCGACGTCCGCCGCTTTCCGATGCCGCAGGACAGCCGGCTGGAAGACCTGATGACGCGGTTCTGCGTGCCGACGTCCTTGCGCGGTCGCTACCTGGATCCGATGCGGCACTCACGACACGTCAGTGTGTACCTCTACGCGAATGCAACCCAGATCGAACTGATGCCGGAGTCGGATCGCGTCGGGCGGATCGAGGTCAAGACGCTGACCGGCGGCCGGTTCTCGGTTTCGGCCAAATCCTTCGTCGTCGCCTGCGGCGGCATCGAGAACGCACGCCTGCTGCTGGCATCGAACCGGCAGGTGCCGGCAGGCATCGGCAACCGATACGACATCGTCGGCAGGTACTTCGCGGACCATCCATGGCTGACCGTCGGGCGGATGCGCTACGCGCCGCACCTCCGGGGAAACCGCCTCTACGACCGCATGCATCAGCACAAGAGCCAGGTCATGGCGGTCGATGGCCGTTACTTCGGGGCCCAACTGGCCCTGAAGCCCGCGGTCCAGCAGCATGAGCGGCTCTTGAACGCGCACCTGAACCTGGCCTCGGTGTTCCGTGGGGCCGGGTCGCGCGCTGCCCGCGCTTGGATCGGTCTGGCGCGGAGGATCAAGGGGCTGCCCGAAGTTCAGTCGTCACTCTTCGGTGAGCTCCGGACTCTCGCCCTGACCCCGGCTGGAGCCGCCACCTTTGCGCTCGCGCGTCGACTCCGCCTGTTCGGGGACCTCCACCTGGAGGTCGTCTGCGAACCTTCGCCGAACCGCAACAGCCGGGTCACCCTCTCCAGCCGCAACGATGCATTGGGCATGCCTCGGGTCGTCGTCGATTGGCAGATGGACGATTCGGTCAAGCGAACGATCGACCGAACCGCCGCCATCGCAGCCGAGGAACTGCGTACCGCAGGCGTCGCAGAGGTCGAACTCTTCAAGCCGATCCAGGAGAGCGGGTGGCCGGACGAGGCTCCGGCTAGCTGGCGCAACCTGGGTTCATGGCATCACATGGGAACGACGAGGATGCACACCTCACCCTCCCATGGCGTCGTCGATGACCACTGCCGCGTCCACGGCGTGGAGAATCTGTACATCGCCGGCAGTTCGGTGTTCCCGACCTACGGTGCGAACTTCCCGACGCTGACGATCGTCGCGCTGGCGATCAGGCTGGCCGACCGCCTCCGTGCCGAAGCGGGCGGAAGCCGCTGAACCGCGCCCCGCCCGGCGCGCTCGCTCGCAACGGCAAGAACCGTTGCGCTCGCCCCGGCGCCGTCAAGCGCGGCGGCGACGCGCCGCCACCGCGACGACGGTCCCCAGCCCCGCAAGGAGCAGGGCGTAGGTGGAGGGCTCCGGCACCTGCGCCGCCATCGCGGACACGGGCGCTGCGGCAGGGACTAGCCGAAGGCCGTGGTTGTCCGACTCGAAGGACTTCCCGGCCGAGAAGAGTTCGATCCGGGTGATCGGCTTCCCGGCATCCGCGAACGCCTGGAAGTAACCCCCCGGCTTGCCGTCGTTCGCATTCTTCACCTGCTTCCCGGTCGCGGTGAGGATCAGTTCGGAACCGCTGTACAGGCTGACGGAGTTGTCGAAGATGCCGTCGATGCTGTTCCAGCGAAAGCCGTAGTAGTCGGCCGGCGTGGCAGACAAGTCGAAGATGGTCGTGCTGGAGTTCTGTTTCGAACCCGTGATGCACATGTAGTGACCGATCGTGTTCGCCTTGCGGCAGTTCAGATCGAGGTTGGTCTCCGTGAAGAAGCTCGGCGGACGCCGGCCCGACCAGGTCCAAGCCAGGTCGAGGGCCTCTTTCGGATCGACGGACACATCATCGAAGGTTTCGTGGAGGACGCCAGACACCTTGCTGTACGTGCCGCCGACGATCTGCCAGCTGGCAGCCTGGGCCGGGAGAGCGGCAATCATGACGCCGGCCACGACGGCCAAACCAGCATGCGGAAACTTCAAGTGAACCTCCAGTGGAGTGAGTCGGGTGGCCCGTCGACGGGACTGCGCGCGCGATGCTACATGAGGACAGGCCGACGGCCGGCCCCCGACTCGCGTGGTTACGGCAGGTTTCGACCCTTACTCAGCGAGACGCCGGAGCGAGCGCCGCCGAGCCGACGAACACGTTCCCCTTCGAGGACAGGTGCGTCCACATGACCTCGAGTTCGCGTCCATCCTGCGCCGCTTTGTATCGGATGTGGTAGGTGCGGATGTAGCCGGTGCCGACGACCTCGGAGACGTCGGCCACCGCCGTCTCCGGTTCCCCGGCGATCTGGGCGATCAACCTGCCGGCCGACTTGTTGCCGCCGACGTAAACCGTGAGAACCTTCTCGATCGTGCCGGCCGGCACGCGCAGCCGGAAGCCGCTGCCCTTGCCCGCCATGCGAACCACGCTCCTGTTGTTCGTGGCCGCGGTGCTCGAAGTGCCATCGGTCCAGGCCATCGCGCGTCCGCCTCCAGCCGTCACGGAGGGTAGGCCAGTCCCTACGACTTCGAGCGCAGCGAGCAGCGGCGGCACGCCGGCCTTGCGCTCCGGCCCCGGAATGCTGTCGGCGTTGCCCCAATCGATCCAGTCGTCGGCGCCGGTCGCCGTCAGGTCCACCGGCGTGTTCTCCGCATCGAACCCGAGCTGGACCGAACTCGACTGCGCAGACCGCACCTCCCATTCGAACGCCGTCGAAGCGACCCCACCGCGGCCGTCGGCGACGGTGACGACCGGGCTGAAGACTCCCAGCTCGGCCACGGCGCCGGTCACTCGCCCGGTCGCCGGATCGATCGACGTACCTGCCGGCAGTCCGCTGGCCGAGAAGACGAGCGGGTCGCCGTTGGTGTCGCCGGCCACGATCTGCAGAGCCGCCGTCTGGCCCACCGTCATCATCTGGCGCCGCGGCGACCGCAGCCACGGATTGCCGGCAGGCACCGAAATCGCGGCCGCGGCGATCGAGACGTCACCGGCTTCCGACTCGTTGACCCAGGTGACCTCGAGAAAACGTCCCGCCCCCGCCGCCTGCACCTCGAGCGCCACGTTGCGCGCATAGCGCCCCGAGGCCATCTCGGTCACGAAGCTGTACTCCGGCTGCGCACTGCCGAGAAGCCTGGCCGTCAGACGCGCCGCAGACTTGTTGCCGCCCAGCTGCAAGGTCACGGTACGCAGCCCAAGATCGACCGGGATCAGGATCCGGAATCCTCTTCCCGGCCCGCCGCCGACCCTGAGCCTGTTCGTGCTGACGTTGGCTGCGATGGGTTCGACGCCGTCGTTCCAGTAGAAGGTGCGCAGGTCGTTGTCCAACACGCCGGGCGTTGATTCGATGCCGATGATCTCCGGGTTGCCGATGACGGCAGCGACCCCGGCCTTGCGCACGACCCCGGGCACACCGCCCTGCTCGCCCCACTTTGCCCAGTCCGCGGTGCCGATTTGCGTGAGGTTGACTTCGTCGGTGGCGGAACTGACCTGCCCCTGCAGGCGATCCGTCGGCGGCGGCGATACCGTCCAAGCAACCGTCGCCGAGCCGGTGTGCCCCTGTCCGTCGATGGCCTGCACCGTCGACACGAAATGGCCGGCGGCCGTCGGCACGCCACCGACGAGCCCGCTCGTCCGGTCGATCGACAGGCCCGGCGGCAGGTCCCTGGCGCTGAAGTCGAGCAGATCCCCGTCCGGGTCGCTGGCGGCCATCTGAGCCGAGACCGGCTGCCCCAACCATGCGGCCAACGGCGGCGACGCCTGCACCACCGGCGCCCCGTTGGACGGCCCGATCGTCGCCACGCCGCCGACGATCCAGCGGAACGATGCCGACGCGCCGGCACCGCCGGCATCGACGGCGCGCACGAGCGGATAGTAGTCACCCGGCGTCGACGGCTGGCCCGAGATCAGGCCGGTGCTCGGATGGATCGACAGGCCCGGCGGCAGCCCGACGGCGGAGAAGCCGAGCGACGAGAACTCCGCGTCGCTGGCCGAGACCTGCAGCGATGCCGACGCACCGACGGCGCTCTGCTGCGTCGCGGGGACGCTCAGCAGCGGCGGCAGATTGGGCACCGTCGCGGGCAGCGAAAGCGCCGCCGCCGTGAACGCCACGCTGGAAGAGGCCGTGCCCTGCGGCGACACGTTGATCCAGGCGACCTCGAGCTGCCGGCCTTCGCTGTCGGCGCTGAAGGTGATCGTGTAGGTGCGGAAGAACTTCGTGCCGGCGAGGGGCGTGACGGCACTGTAGGTCAGGCCTGTTCCGCCGACGATACGGGCCGTCAGGCGTGCCGCCGACTTGTTCCCCCCGACATAGAGCGTCAGCGTGCGCGGCCGTGTGCCGGCCGCGACCAAGAGCCGGAAACCGTTGCCGATGCCGGGCACGCGCAGGGCATCGCCCGCGCCGGTCGCGCTCGCCGTCGGTGCCCCATCCGTCCACGACATTCGGCGCACGTAGTCGGTCGCTATCGTCGGCGCGGCGGTACCGGTCGTCGTCAACTCGCCGATCAGCGCCGCGACACCGTTCTTGCGGACCACGCCGGGCACCCCGCCCTCGCCCCACTTCACCCAGTCGGCCGCGCCCAAGGCCGTCAGATCGACGCTGGCCGTGGCTGCGTCGTGGCCGCCGGTGATCATCTCGGTCGACATCGACGGCGCCGCGGCCTCGTCGGCACCGATCTCGCGCACGTAGGCCTCCAGGGATGCGAGCTCGGCGCCACCCAGCGCCGCGACGCGCGCAATGGCGTGTGCCCGGATCGCTGCGGCCAGCGTCGGCGCCGACCCGTCGTGCAGGTACGGGCCCGTGGCCCAGGCGTCGCGGAGCGTGGGGACGTCGATGCCCGCCAACGTGTCCGAAAGGCGCTTGCCGCTGGTCGCCTTGAGCGTCCCGATGTCCTGCTCGCTGATGACGCCGGACCGCGTGAACGCCGACCCGCCGTGGCAGGCCGCACAGTTCAGGGTGGCGAACAGGCTTTGCCCGGCCTGCGCCGCGGCGGAGAGCGTGCCGTCGGCGCGACGCGCGGGCGACAGGTCGTGTCGGTCGAGCGATGAAACATAGGCGGCGAGCGCGTCCAGGTCCGGGCTGATGCCCGCCTTCGGGTCGCCGAGCGGCTGGCTGCGCGTGCCGGCGTGAAAGTCCGTATCGGTCATCAGCCCGCTGCCGCCGGCCAGGGTGCGGATCTGGCCTTCGAAGTCCTGCACCTCGTCGAAGTTGTTCGTCCAGTGCAGCGGCCCGTGCGCAGCGCCGCCGCGGCCGCGCAGGTTGATGGTCGCGCGCAGGCCTTCGCCGAAGCCGGTCATGTCCCAGACCCGGCCGTCGTGCCCGCCGTCGTTGTGGCAGCTGGCGCAGCTCATGTAGCGGTCGCGGGCGAGCCGGGTGTCGCGCGCGTCGTAGAAGAACTGCTTGCCGCGCAGCACCTGGGTCGGCAGCGCCTCGGTGGTGACCGTCTGCAGCGTGATGACCGACGGCACGCTCAGCTGCCCGCTCTGGATCAGCGCCGTCAGGTCGTAGACGCCGACGCTGCGGTCCATGAAGTTCGTCACGTACAGCCGGCTGCGGTCCGGCGCCACGGCGAGCCCTTGCGGCGCGCGTCCGACGTCGATGCGCATGATCTGCGCGCGCGTGTGGGCATCGAGCACGGCCACTTCGCGGCTGGTTTCGAGCGCGACGAACAGATAGATGCCGAGCGGGTCGAAAGCGGCCGCGCTGGCGACGCTGGCGTTGTCGTGGTCGATGCGCGCCGCCAGGTCCTCGCTCTGCGTGGCCATCAGCACGCGCGAGCTCACGGCGCGCACGGTGTTCTGGAAGTTCAGCGGCAGGCCGTCCCGCGCGGCCCCGCGCTTCAGGTTGTCGAGCTTGCTCGGCACGAACGCCTGCGAGCCGTCCGGCGAGATCGCCATCGCACCGAGGTAGTTCGGAAAGCCGCGGCCCTGGTTCTCGGCATCGGGCAGGTTGCCGTGCTGCAGGACGATCGTGCGCAGCACGGCCAGGCTGCCGGCGTCGACGACCACCACTTCGCCACCGGCGGGCTGGCCGTTGCGCTGGGTCTGGACGAAGCCGGTGCTTTCACCGGGCAGCGGGGGCGTCACGTACAGCGAGACGTAGGCCGTCGCACCGTCGGCCGCGACGGCCAGGTGCCGCGGGTTCTGGCCGACGTGGCGCGAGCCGAGCAGCGCGCCGCTGGCCGCATCGACGCGCATCACGCCGCCGGTGCCCTCGAGCGCCACCAGGGCGGCGTTGCTCGCCCGCGCGAACACGATGCCGTAAGGAAGCGACCCGCGCGGCAGCGCGATCGTGCCGGTGACGTTGAAGCCGGTCGCGTCGATCCGGGTCAGGGTCGCACTGTCGCGGTTGGTCACCCACACCGAGCCGGCATCGGGCGCGAGCGCGAGCGTGCGCGGCCCGCGGCCGACCGGGACTTCCGCCAGCCGCTCGTAGGTGGTGGCGTTGAAGACGGTCACACTGTCGTTGTCCGGGTTCACCACCCAGATGCGCGCGTCGGCGCCGGGCCGGTGCTGGTAGAGCAGGTTCGACGACCCTGTCGGCGCCTGGGCCGTCAGTGGCAGGTGCGCGTCGTGCACGATCGTCTGCTGGCGGCCGATGCCGCTGCCGTCGACGACCTCGACCGTGACGTAGAACCGGCCGACGCGGTTGTAGACGTGCGCAGCCGACGGCTCCACCGACCAGGCCGTGACCGGCGTACCGTCGCCGAAGTCCCAGCGATAGCGCAGGTCCGTGCCGCTGGCCGAGGCGGTGAACGTGGCCACGCCGCCGACGACCGTCGGCGTCGTCGGCGGCAGGGGCTGCACGACGATGCCGGTCTGGCCGGTGATCTCCCAGTTGAAGGTCACCGAGGCGCTGTTGAAGCCGTCGCTCACGGCCAGCACCACGGTGCGCAGGCCCACGACGGTGGGCGTGCCGGTGATGCGGCCGGTCGCCGGGTCGATGCTCAGGCCCGCGGGCAGGCCGCTCGCCGTGAAGGTCAGCGGGTCGGCGTTGGGGTCGGCGGCCTGCGCCGGCAGGTCGACCGCAACCCCGGCCGGCGTGGCCTGCGGGCCCGGGCTGGTCAGCTGCGGGGCCACGGAGGTGTCGAGCTGGCCGGCGACATTGACCCGCATCAGCCGGGCCTTCGACGGCACGCCGGCGTCGTCGATGACGAACATCATCCACATCCCCGGCGGGACGACGGCCGCCCGCGACGGGACCTGCACCGCGAGCTGCCCGCCGTTCGCGCTGAACGGCAGGTCGACGAAGCGCTGTTCCATGTTGAACGCGTGCGTCGCCGACCCGGCCTTGACGAAGGTCACGCGGCGGATCGGGCGTGCGCCCTGCGTCGTGACCTGGATGGTGCGCCCCACGTCCACCACCGTCGGCCCGGCCGTGATCTCCGGCCGCGGGGCAAGGCCCGTCGCATCGAACAGGTAGGGCGGGTAGTAGATCTCGGCGTGCAGGCCCGGCGGCACTCCCGCGGGGGCCGGCGAGCCGCCGCCGAACACGAGCACCGTGGCGTCGGCCAGCAGCAGCGCATTGCCGTGGTACAGGCGCGGCTTTTGCATGCTCGCGCCGACGGTCCACGTGCCGTTGTCCGGGTTCCAGATCTCGGCCTCGTAGCTGACGTCGTTCATGACGTTCCACTCGCGGCTGCCGCCGGTGGCCACGACTTCGCCGTTGGCGAGGATCGTGCCCACGGCCAACCGGCGCTGGCGCAGCATCGAGGCGGTCGGCAACACCAGCGGCGTGGCGCCGTTGATGTCGATCACCGCCGCCTGGTTGGAGTTGCCGCCGAACTGCAGGATGCGGCCCGGGGCGTACATCGCCGCGCTCGAGTCGCTGCCGGCGAAGGCCGAGCTGAACTGGCCGGCCATCGTGATCGACCCGCTGCCCGACGGATCGACGTAGTACATGCGCCCGTTCGCGTCGAAGCCGAAGATGCGGCCGTCGGGGGCGACGAAGTTGCGCGGGTAGAAGTAGCTCAGCGTCGAGGTGTCGGCACCGGCCAGCAGCCGCATGCTGCCGTCGAGCTGCCGAACCTCGGGGCGATCGGTGCCGCCGGTGCCGCCCTGGACGTAGATCTCGCCGTTGAGCAGCATCGTCGTGGTGGCGTACCACCGCGGCCGGTTCAGATTGATGAAACCCTGGTCATTGGTCGGCCGCGACAGCGCCAGCGTCGCCGTGTCGAGCTGGGTGATGCCGTCGTTGCCGGTGTTGGTGGTGACGTTGGCGGGCGGGCCGAGCCAGTTGTCGCCACCGGCGATGAACACCTTCGAGCCGGCATCGGCCAGCAGCGGCGCGCTGCAGAAGATGTCGACGCCGGTGCCGTTCGGGAAGGTCTGGTGGGTGTTGGTCTCCGGGTCCCAGACCGCGTAGTTGAAGAACGCCGTCTGCTGACCGTCTTCCTTCGAGCCGTAGCTGAGGATGCGCCCGTCGGGCAGCATCACGCCATGGACCGCGACCAGCGGCCAGGGCTGGACCGGGCCGAACATGCCGCGGCTGGCGGCATCGGCGGGGATCTGCGTGCCGTCGGGCAGGTGTTTCGGCGACTCGCGACCACCCTCGGCCGCCGACTCCCCACCGCCGCATGCCGCCAGTGCGCCGAGCAGCGCGGCCACGGCCGATCCCAGCAGGACCCGCCTCCAGGACAGGCTCACGCAAGCCTCCCTGGTTGGAGCGCATCGTGGCGCCCCGACTTGCAGGCCGACCCCTTTTCGAGCCGGCTGCGCAACCTATGCCGATCCTGCATGCCCCCCCACGATTCGGCTTCCGACAAGCAGTGTGCCTGAACAGCCCCGCTGCGATGCACCCCCGTTTCACGGGGGCGAGGGCGACGAGTCGGCGCTGGATTGCACTTCGTCAATCCGGCCGCCGGCGATCTCACCCGCCGCGTGCTGCGCGCCCGATCGACGAGCCGGCCAAGGCTGCGGCGTAGGCCGAGGCCAGCCGCGGCAGCACGACCTGGTCGCTGAACGCTTCAGCGACGCGTTCACGCCCCGACCGGCCGGCAGCCGCACGCCAAGCGTCATCCGAGCCCACGCGCACCAGCGCATCGGTCAAGGCGCGGACATCCCCCGGCTCGACCAGCAGGCCGTCGATACCGTCGCGAACCAGCTCCGGAATGCCGCCCACACGGGTCGAAATCACCGGCAGGCCGTGGGCCATGGCCTCCAGCAGGCTCATCGGCAGGCCCTCGTTGTGCGATGGCAGCACGTAGAACTGGGCCGACGACAGCAGTTCGGCTTTCCGCCCGCCGCTGACCCAGCCCAGGAATTCAACCCGCCGGTCGATGCCCAGCTCCGCGCTGCGCGCCCGCGCCCTCTCGACCTCGCCGTTGCCCCCGATGAGAAGCCGCAGCCCGGGCACCTGCCGAAGGGCCTGAGCCAGCGCCGGCAACAGATCGTAGACACCCTTGCGCTTGCCGATCACCCCCAGGAACAGGCCGGTCACTCCTCCGTCCGGCGCTGCCCCGGCATCGGCCGGGAGGGCCGGCAGCCGCACGTAGTTGGGCAGCACCGTCACCGTGGCTCGCGGCGCGACGCCACGCACGAAAGCCGCCCATGCTTCCGACAGCACCAGCACTCCGGCGCAGGCCTCGAATTCCTTCGCCACGCGCCGCTGCAGCCGCGGCGAGAGCGCCGCGTGGAACTGGCGAAACTCCGATCCGTGCAGGTGGGCCAGCACGGGGACGCCGAAGGCGCGCGCGGTGGCGTTGAACAGCGACTTTCGCCAGAAACTCCCGCGCATCGCCATGTGGCTGTGCACCAGCGCCACGCGCCGGCGCAGCAACAGGGCCAGAAGAGCCAGCCAGGCACTGGCCGCAAGCCGCAACCGCCTCGGCAGGCTGCCCTCGTCGTGGGTGACGATCCAGCGCACGCGGTGCTGCGCGAACACGCCGTCGTCGCGGTAACCCTCCACCACCGCGCGCATGCCGCCCCGGGCCGCGGTGCAGAGCATGACGACCTCCCGGTCGCTCATCGCCGGCGCCGCGCGGCGGACGCGATCTCGGCAGCCAGGCGTTCGACGAGCGGGCCGCTCGCGTACGGCGGCAGCGAACCGCAGTCGGGCGGGCACGAAAGCCACCGCGGCAGTTCCGACTCATCCATCGCGACGCCGATGCCGGGCCGCTCGACCAGCCAGCGCGCCGTCGCCAGTTGGTGCTCGTTGCGATGCTCGCCCAGCGACGCACGACGCGGCACGATGATCAGCGGCCGGCCGGCCTGCAACGCCGTCAGCACGGTACCCATGCCCGCATGGCCGACGATCAGCGTGGCGCTGCGCAGCCGCTCGTCGGCCTCCTGCGGAGAAAGGAAGGCCGCAAAGGGCATGTGGCGCGGCGGTTGCGTCGTCGGGCCCACCTGCGCGAAGACCTGCGCCTGCGGATTCGCACCCGCCCAGGCGTCCATCGCGCCGATCAGCCTGTCGAAAGGCAACTGCGTGCCCACGGTCACGAAGATCACAACACGGCGCCCCAGTAGGCGGGGCCGTCCGGACGCGCCAGGTGCTCCCATTGGGTGAGCCAGACGTGGGCAAACCGGCCCGACTTCGCGCCCGAGGTGGACAGGGTTTCCGAGTTCGCGATGCTGTCGATCCAGATCGTTCGTGCGCCCAGGAGCCGCCCCCAGACCACGGCGGCGAAGCCTGGCGCGGCGCCAGTCGTCACCACCACGTCGGGCCGCACCCGCAGCAGAACCCAGAGAACCTCGACGAACATGCGCACCAGCGCCAGCTTCTGCCAGAGATTGGCGTCACGAACCACGTGCAGCGGCGCATCCAGGTCGCGCGCGAGTTCGTGCCGCGTGCTGAGCCAGCTCAGCCGCGCACCGGCAAACGCCGGCGCCAGGCGGCGCAACTGCACCCAATGCCCACCCGCCGAGGCTACCGCCAGAACATGAACACGCGGCACCTCGGCGGACCGCATGTCAGAATTTTCGTCGCCCATGTCTCAGATCATCGTATTCCACCACCGCCCGCCGCCATGGTTCCGCACCTGATCATCGCCGGCGCCGAGAAAGCCGGGACCACGTCGCTCTACGGTTACCTAGCGGCGCACCCGCAGGTTTGCCCGTCGCTGCGCAAGGAGACCGACTATTTTCGTCAAGCCGACGCCACTGCAGAGGGCTATCTCGCCCAGTTCCCCGAGGTGCGAGCCGACGAGCGTGTGCGGATGGAGTCTTCTCCGGGCTACCTGGCCGAGGCCGAAACCGTCGCGCCGCGGCTGGCCGCCGCACTGCCGCAAGCGCGTCTGGTCTTCGTGCTGCGCGAACCGGTGGATCGTCTGCGCTCCTGCTACCGCTTCTACCAGAGTCGGCTGCATGTGCCGTCGACCATGGACTTCGACACCTTCGTCACGATCTGCCTGGATCGCGAGGCCGGCGGTACCCGTGACGGCGGCCTGTCGCGATGGCACCTGCTGGCCGCGACCCGGGGCCGCTACGAGAGGGCGCTGCCGGCGTTCGAGCGCGTCTTCCCGGCTTCGCAATGCATGGTGCTCCCCTACGAGCGCCTGCGACAAGATGCCCCGGGCGTGACGCGTGCGATCGCCCGATTCGCGGGCCTGGAAGAGGGCTTCTTCGACGACTTCGCGTTTGCGCGCGAGAACGTCTCCTTCCGCGCGCGCCACAGCGGCCTGCAGCGCGTGGCCGTGGCCGTCAACGACAGCCTGGAGCCGCTGTGGCGGCGCCATCCTTCGATCAAACGACGAGTGCTGAGCTGGTACAAGCATGTGAACGCCGAGCGATTGCGCGAGGATGCACTGTCCGAGGCCGTGCGGGACCGGCTGGAGGCCTATTACCGACCGACGCGCGATTATCTGTCGCAGCGGTTTGCGACAACCTGAACGCGCCCCCTGCGGACGGGTGCCGCAGCGGGTGGGCGCCCCGGCCGACACCCGAACTCGGCTGACCACACTCGGTTGCCCCCAACGGCCGCATGGCCGCGGCACCGCCCGGTGCCGCCCCTTCGAGACACGCGCGGACGCACGCTCACGTCCGATCCATCTTGTCCTGCGCGAGAGCGACCCGGGTTCGGCGGACCAGGCCGGGCACCGCCTTCCAGCCCCAGCGTCGCAGGCTCATCACGACGAGGCTCAGTCTGGCGCGCAGCCGGGCCCAGCGGCGGCGCCATGCCGGTGGCGTCTCACTGCCCTGCCGCCTCACCGCGTAGCCGAGTTCAGCGAGCGTGGCGCCCGCGATCGCTTCGAGACGATCGATCTGACCGACGGCGAAGTAGCTCCGCCACTTCTCGGAGTTCACGACGATCTGCGCCACGTCGCCCATCGCCTGCCGGTCGGCCATGCGCATCGACGACTCGAGCATCGCCGGCACGTAGTCGACGCCGAGAAACGCGCACAGGCGGCGCATCTCGGCCTCGGGTGATTGCGTCAGCGACTCGTAGAAGACTTCGATGTAACGCTCGGGACCCAGTTGGCGGCCCTGGAGCCGTCCCATCGAGACGAGCTGCCGCCAGCGATAGATCGTGTCCTGCGGATCGTAGCGATAACGCCGGTGGAACGATTGCGCGCAATCGCGCCCGTCGCGGACGATGTGGATGAAGCTCGCATCGGGGATCTCGGCGGCCAGTTCGGCGATGTAGGCCAGATGGCCCGGCGACTTCTCGATCCAACGGGATTTGCCGTGCCGCCGCGCGAACTCCGAGAACACCGCATCGACGACACCGCGAAAGCCCGGCGCCTCCAGCTTGTCGTCCGCCAGGACCAACGGCTGCTTGCCGTTCGCATACCAGACACCGACGCTGCTGCCGAGCTCGTCAGCCAGCAGCCGTCGTTCCGGCAATCGATCCAGCCCCCCGAGTTCGCGCGCGCGCTGGATCAGATAGGGCAGGATCCTCACCTCGCGCGGAAAGGAATACAGCGATGGATGCCGCCCGAGGCAATCGACGAGCATCGTCGTGCCCGAACCATTCATGCCGACGACGAAGACAGGTCCGCGATCCACTTCGACCGAAACATCCACCGCATTGACGCCAGCAGTATAGGCACGCGCGTCGATCCGGGACGATGACCGGGCGGTCGCGGTCGCGTCATGGTTGACGCCTTGCGCCACCGCTGGGGCCGGGCGCCGCGAGCGCATGCCCGCGCTGCGGCGCCGGTGCGTGCGTGCCCGCCGGGCAAGGCGCCGCCGGCGACGTGTCATGTCATGCGAAGGACAGTCCGAGCGGCGCCGGGCAGCGACGCGGCCCGAACGTCGCCGGCGGCGTGGAGTCAGTCGCGAGCGGTCGCGAGCCGCACGGTCCGCCGGTCGAAGGTCAGCGGGGCCTCGGGCCCGACCGCGACGGAGGCCATGCTGCCGACGATCTGGACCGACACCGGCACCGCCCGGCAGTCGTCCCGAATGATGGTGACCGCCGCGAGTTCCGGACTGCTGACGCCGGCAACGTAGCGGGCTTGGTATTGCTGCGGCCGCGGAAACTCCGGTGCGACGTCGAAGCCGGAGGTCAGCCGGTAGCTGCCGGCAAGGCCATGCACCGAAATGCAGGCGGCCGCCCCGTTGTAGGCGACCTTGACGCCATCGGCCTGGGTCGCGAAGGGCCCCAGCGCGTTGAAATTCAGCTCCCATTGGCGCGGCTTGGCGCTGGTTGCCCAGTCATAGACGACGACCACGCGCTCCTTGCGGTTGTAGGCGACCGTGCGCAACGCGCTGTCGAGCAGCGGCTGCCAGGCCTTCGTGCTGCTGTTCCAGCCGCGGTATGCGAGGGTGGCGTCGCCGGTGGTCACCGTCCAGTCCCCCGAGACGGCGAAATTGACCAGCTCGCCGCGCGCATCCATCGACAGCATCGGCTTGCCCGGGGTCGTCGGATTGGCCTCGGGTTCGGCCTGGCCGATGCCGCCGTCGAACGTGAGCGCGTTCTTGTAGCGCGTGGCGCGCCCAACCGTCGCGTGGTGATTGGACAGGTACCAGGGGTAGTAACCGCCGCTCACCAGCAGGTTCTGCCCGCGCGACACGTAGGTGAACGCGTTCTGATCGGCATGGCTGTGATTGAAGCTGCCGAAACGGCTCGAGCGGAAGAACACGGTCGACCGGTTCGCGCCCGCGGCCGCTTCGTCGTGCATCGCCACGACTCCGGCATCGTGGAACAGCGCGGACGGCTGGCTCGGCGCCACCGCGAGCGGCTGCGGCTGCGGCAAGCCGTGGACGAGGAAGAGCAGCGGGTCGACCGCGTTGTCACTGCCGGCCGCGGCCTGCCAGTACCACGCGTGATCGGGTCTGCGGGTCAGCGCCGCGTACAGTCGGAACGCACCCGGCGCGTAGCGTGCGTAGTGCGGCTCCTTCTCCATCCCGTCGCCCATGGCCGCAAACGCCGGGCTGCCGGGCGCCGTCATCGCCATCAGGAAGTCGCCGACCCGGTACGTCCACGGCTGCCGGGCCATGTCGAAGCCGGTGCTCAGGGTCGAAACTGCGAGCAGACCGGAGGCGACGTCGAGCGCCCTCCAACCATAGGAGACCCCGTTGCCCCAGCTTCCGTAGTCGTCGCCCCAGACGGCCATCGTCCGTGCCGTCAGGTCCCAGCTCGTCGCCAGCCACTGGGCGGATTCGGGAAAGGCCGAGTGCCCGGCGGACAGCAGCAACGCCTCGGTCGCGATCTGCACCACCTCGATCAGATGGGAGTCGTAGGGCGCGGCGTCCAGATCGGCATAGTCGGCGACCAGCGGCGCGATGCGCCCGCGCAGCGAGGTCGCGGCAGCGCGGTTGACGTCCGCGTCGACCTCGCCGCCGAACAGGTCCATGCCGCGGGCGAGAGCCTTCGCGAGCACAGCATTCGACAGATCGACCGTGGCATGACCGGTGGATCCGGTCGGTGACCAGCTGGCCAGCGCCGCATAGTGCTTCTTGCCTGCACTCAGGTATCGGCTCTCACCCGAGAGGCGCCACGCCACCCCCAGTGTGTCGATGATCGCCTGCTCCGTCGTCACCAGCGCGGCGACCTGCGACTTCCACTTCTTCCATGCAGCCGTACCGGTGCTGCCGACGAAGACCGCAGGCTCCGCCGGGACCGGCTGCGCAGCGTACTTTTCGGCACGCTCGAGCAGGGCGCCATAGGCCGACGCCAGTTGGCCGGAACTCGCTTTCGCCGCGATGGCAGCAAAGGTCGTTCCCGTCGGGAGCAGGCGAGGCGCCGGTTTGGCGACGACGCGGGCCGCGATTTCGTGCCCGGTCGGGACCACGAACGTGGGGGCCGACGCCGGCACGACGACGCGGCGCCACTGGCTCGTCACGAGACTCCGGTCGGACTTGCGCACGTATGACACCGCCCACTCGTAGCTGCCGGCGGGAAGCGGCTGTGCGAGTGCCTGCGCCGGCGACATCGGCCGCGTCGTCATCACCTGGGCACCGGCGGCGGTGCGCAACGTGAAGACCCAGGGCTCGGATGTCAGCCGGTCCGACGGCTGCCGCCAGGTGAACAGCGGCGGGTTCACCGTCATCAGCTCGCAGTCCCGCGGAGCCAGCCGACGATGTTGCCAGGTCGGGCTGTCGATGAAGTCCGTGCCGACGACCGGCGCGCACCCTTCGGCAAGACCGATGGGCAGGGCGGCACCGGGAAGCACCATCGCGGCAGCAATCGTTGTCGGTGCGGGTGCGGGTGCGGGTGCGGGTGCGGGTGCGGGTGCAGGTGCGGGTGCAGGTGCAGGTGCAGGTGCAGGTGCAGGTGCAGGTGCAGGTGCAGGTGCAGGTGCGGGTGCAGGTGCGGGTGCAGGTGCAGGTGCAGGTGCAGGTGCAGGTGCAGGTGCGGGTGCGGGTGCGGGTGCGGGTGCGGGTGCAGGTGCAGGTGCAGGTGCAGGTGCAGGTGCAGGTGCAGGTGCAGGTGCAGGAACTGGTGCAGGCGCCGGCGCAGGCGCTGGTGCGGGTTCAGGAGGAGGAGCCGGGGCAGGAGCCGGCTCAAGAACTGGGGCGGGAGCCCGACCGGGATCTGTCGAAGCCGGCACGGCAGGAGATGTCGTTGCGGCAGCCGATACGCTTTCCACTGCGACGATCAGTCCGCTTTCCCTTTCGGCCTTCTCGGTCTCGGTGCGGGTCGCGGGTGCCCGTTCTTCGTCGGCTTCTCCGATGGCGGAGTCCTGCAGACTTGCGATCGTGGTTTGCCCATTGCTCGGTGCAAGCATCGACGAGACCACCTGGGGCTTCTCCAGGCTGGCGAGAGTACCGGCGACCGTGCCGTCGTCCGCACCGCCACCGCACCCGACAAGAAGAACCGAGGCGGCTGCTGCGACGATCGAGACCGAGGATGGCCTCGGGGGCTTGAGTTGCATGAGGATCTCCGACGGGCCCGGGTGCGCGGGCGCCGTCGACAGGCCGACCGCGGCCATGCACGATCGGCAGCCGGGTCGGAACCGTTGCTGCTCGCCTGGAGTTCGGCGGTCGACGCCCGGCAATTGAAGGGATAGCTGTAAGCGGCCGGCGCGCGGTGTATCGGATTGCTGCGCCGACCTTCGCGCGGCGGGGCGCGGGCGTCGCACACCCAGTGCGTGGGTCCGGCGGCCGCCTGCGACCGGCAAGGGCGCGCGCCCCGAGTGAGCCGCGTATCAGCCCTCCGATCCGAGACCGCACGCCCGCACACGCCGACCTGCCCGTGCTCAGGCGACTCAGGCCTCGGTGTCGGTGTGACCCGCAGACCGGTCAGCCCCGGCGGCTGCGCCGCAGACTCCTTTGCCGGTGGCCGACTTCGAATCGCGCGTGCGACTTCGAAGCCTTCAGGCCAGCGGCGGCCGTGAGTTCAAGGGCGACGGCACCTGGTCCCTCAAGGCCAACCCAGGCGGGCGGGATGTACGATCGATGAAGCGGTCGCATAGCGGCCGACGATCTTGAATCTGGATCGACGTCTGACGGGCAGGCAAGGGCCGCCATGTGGAACGCAACTCGCAAACACCTGCGCAACCGATGGGCTCGACCGTCGATGCTCGGCATGATCGGCGTCCTGATCTGCGCAGGCTGGGGCACGGTGGGTGCGGCAGGCAAGGCGGACGGGCAGGAGCCCAGGGGGCAGTTGGCCGCGGAGCCGCCGGCCGGGTCGGCCGCACCGCCCGCCGGCAGTCAGGGGGCCGCTCTGCGCATGAACTTCGATGGCGGCATGCGTGTCGTAGAGGACCGTCGCGGGATGAGCGGCCGGTTCCAAGTCGCCGACGGCAAGCCATCGAGAGCCGCGCGGTCGCCGCAGACCGGGCCTTCGCTCGGCACGCCGACACTCACGTTCGAAGGCGGCGACGCATCGCAGCGCATCGCGCGCATCGTCGACGATCCGGCGCAAACCGGCAAACGCGCGCTGGAGTACGAGGTCAAGGCCCCCAACGTGCGCATCGCGCGAACCGGAGGCACGAAGTCCCGCATCCAGGCGAATGTCTACGACAACGTCGGCGTGTTCGAGCTCTACGGGACCGTGCGGCTGCGCCTCGGCAAGGACATGGCGGCGCTGCTGGACTATCCCGATGACGTCGATTGGCTGATGATCTCCGAATGGTGGAACAACGCCGGCTGGACCGGCGAGCCGAATCCGTTCCGGATCTCGGTTCACATCCGGAAGCCGCAGCCGGGTCCGGGCCGACAGTTGCACTTCGGCGCCCGCGCGTCGGCGAAGGACCCGGCCAAGGACCGGTGGTCGACCACCATCTGGGAGCACGACGACACGGGCTTCGCGATACCGATCGACACCTGGATGACCATCGAGTACTACTTCAAGGACGGCGACGACCGGACAGGGCGGTTCCTGATGGCCGTCACACCCGATGGCGGCCAGCGCAAGGTGGTTCTCGACGTGTCGAACTTCACGCGGCACCCCGATGAAACCAAGCCCGACGGCCTGGCGCAACTCAATCCGATGAAGCTGTACACCTCCGGCGAACTGACGGAGTACATGCGCTCGCGTGGCAAGGCCCTGCAGATGCTGTGGAGCGACCTGTACCTGGTGCCGTGCGGTCCGGCGGCGGCGGGCCAGACGACCGAGTGCGCCCGACTGGCCGGCTTGCGCTGACGGCTCCGCCGACGCAGCGGGACATGCTTCAGGTCACGACCAGCTTGAACCCGACCAGCGCCAGCACGACCGCGATCGCCGTGCGCAGCCAGGTCTCGGGCGTCTTGCTGCTGAAGTGCGCACCGATCAGCACCCCGGGCACCGATCCGACGAGCAGGCTGCCGAGCAGCCTCAGGTCGACGTTGCCCATCAGCAGGTGTCCTGTCCCGGCGACCACCGTCAGCGGAATCGCGTGCACGATGTCGGTCCCCACCAGCCGGGTCGGGATCATGCGCCGCGGATACAGGTAGACCAGCATCACCGTGCCCAGGGCGCCGGCGCCGACCGAGGTCAGCGTCACGAGGAAGCCGAGCACGGCACCGGCGGCCACCGTCATCGGCGGCTGGGCGCGCTTGAACTTCTCCGGCGCGGTCGCGCGGATGCGCGCGCCGACCGCGTGCATGCGCTTCTTGAACAGCATCGCGACGGCGGTCAGCAGCAGCACGCCGCCGAGGGCCTGCAGGATCAGGCCCTGCTTGGTCTGGCTGCCGCCGGTGGCATGCAGCCACCACAGCGTGACGACCGCCGCGGGCAGGCTGCCGGCGCACAACCTTCGCAGCACCTCCCAGTCGACGCTGCCGCGGCTGTGGTGCAGCGCGCCACCGGCCATCTTGGTGATGGCCGCGAACCAGAGATCGGTCCCGACGGCGGCGGCCGGCGCCACGCCGAACAGCAGCACGAGGATCGGCGTCATCAACGCGCCGCCGCCGACCCCCGTCAAGCCGACCATCAGGCCGACGCCGAAGCCGGCGACGGTGTTCAGCCAGTCCATGGCGGCCGGCCTTCAGGCGATCAACTGGCGTTCGCGCAGGAAGGCGATGACCCGGTCGGCCGCCTCCTCGGCGCTGAGGGAGACGGTGTTGATCAGCAGTTCGGGCGCCTCCGGCGCCTCGTACGGCGAGTCGATGCCGGTGAAGTTCTTCAGTTCGCCGCGGCGTGCCTTCGCGTACAGGCCCTTCACGTCGCGCTTCTCGGCCACGTCGAGCGGCGTGTCGACATGGATCTCGACGAACTCGCCCTCCTCGAGCAGGCCGCGCGCCATCCGGCGCTCGGCGCGGAACGGCGAGATGAACGCGGTCAGCACGATCAGGCCGGCGTCGACCATCAGCTTCGACACCTCGGCCACGCGGCGGATGTTCTCGACCCGGTCCGCCTCGGTGAAGCCGAGGTCCTTGTTCAGGCCGTGGCGGACGTTGTCGCCGTCGAGCAGGTAGCTGTGCCGGCCCATCGCGAACAGCTTCTTCTCCACCAGGTTGGCGATCGTGCTCTTGCCCGAGCCCGACAGGCCGGTGAACCACAGCAGCGCGGGGCGCTGGTGCATGATCTCCGAGCGCGAGCGCTTGTCGATGTCCACCGCCTGCAGGTGGATGTTGTGCGCGCGGCGCAGCGCGAAGTGCAGTGCGCCGGCACCGACGGTGTGGTTGCTCAGCCGGTCGATCAGGATGAAGCCGCCGGTGGCGCGGTTGGCGGTGTAGGGGTCGAAGGCCACCGCCCGGTCGAGCGCGACGTTGCACACGCCGATCTCGTTCAGGTCGAGCTTCTTCGCCGCCAGGTGCTCCATCGTGTTGACGTTCACCTTGTACTTCGGCTCGGTGACGGTGGCGTTCACCGTGCGCGTGCCGATCTTCATCAGGTACGGCCGGCCGGGCAGCATCGGCTCGTCGGCCATCCAGACGATCGTGCACTCGAACTGGTCGGCGACCTCGGCCGGCGCGTCGGCGCGCGAGATCACGTCGCCGCGCGAGATGTCGACCTCGTCCTCGAGCGTCAGCGTCACCGACTGGCCGGCGACGGCGGCGGGCAGGTCGCCTTCGAGCGCGACGATCCGCTTGACGCGGCTCTCGCGCCCCGAGGGCTGGACGCGGATGCGGTCGCCCGGGCGCACGGTGCCGCTGGCCACCAGCCCGCAGAAGCCGCGGAAGTCGAGGTCCGGGCGGTTGACCCACTGCACCGGCAGCCGGAACGGCGCCGCCTGCAGCCGCGTCTCGTCGACCTCGCAGGTCTCGAGGAAGCCCATCAGCGTCGGCCCGTGATACCACGGCGTGCGCCGGCTGTGCTGCAGCATGTTGTCGCCCTTCAGCGCCGACAACGGGATCGCGGTGATGTCCTCGAGGCCGAGCTGGCGGGCGAAGGTGCGGTAGTCGTCGACGATGCGCTCGTACACGGCCTGGCTGTAGTCGACCAGGTCCATCTTGTTCACCGCCAGCACGACCTTGCGGATGCCGATCAGGCTGACCAGGTAGCTGTGGCGGCGCGTCTGCGTCAGCACGCCCTTGCGCGCGTCGATCAGGATCACGGCCAGGTCGGCGGTGGAGGCGCCGGTGACCATGTTGCGCGTGTACTGCTCGTGGCCCGGCGTGTCGGCGACGATGAACTTGCGCCGGTCGGTGCTGAAGAAGCGGTAGGCGACGTCGATCGTGATGCCCTGCTCGCGCTCGGCGGCCAGGCCGTCGACGAGCAGCGCGAAGTCGATCTCGCCGCCCTGCGTACCCCACTTGCGGCTGTCGGCCTCGATCGCGGCAAGCTGGTCCTCGAACAGCATCTTCGCCTCGTACAGCATGCGGCCGATCAGCGTGCTCTTGCCGTCGTCGACGCTGCCGCAGGTGATGAAGCGCAGCAGGCTCTTGTGCTCGTGCTGCTTCAGGTAGGCCTGGATGTCGTCGGCGATGAGGTCGGAAACGTGTGCCATCAGAAGTACCCCTCTTGCTTCTTCTTCTCCATCGACGCCGCCTGGTCGTGGTCGATCATGCGGCCCTGGCGCTCGCTGGTGCGCGCGAGCAGCATCTCCTGGATGATCGCGGGCAGGGTGTCGGCCTCGCTCTCGATCGCGCCCGACAGCGGGTAGCAGCCGAGCGTGCGGAAGCGCACCTTGCGCATCACCGGCACCTCGTCCGGCTCGAGCCGGAAGCGCTCGTCGTCGACCATCAGCAGCGTGCCGTTGCGCTCGACCACCGGCCGCTCGCGGGCGTAGTACAGCGGGACGATCGGGATGTCCTCGAGGTAGATGTACTGCCAGATGTCGAGCTCGGTCCAGTTCGACAGCGGGAAGACGCGGATCGATTCGCCCGGCCGCTTGCGCGCGTTGTAGAGGTTCCACAACTCGGGCCGCTGGTTCTTCGGATCCCAGCGGTGATGCTCGCTGCGGAAGCTGAAGATGCGTTCCTTGGCCCGGCTCTTCTCCTCGTCGCGGCGGGCGCCACCGAAGGCGGCGTCAAAGCCGTAGTGGTCGAGCGCCTGCTTCAACCCTTGCGTCTTCCACATGTCGGTGTGGATCTGCGAGCCGTGGTCGAACGGGTTGATGCCCATCGACTTGGCCTCCGGGTTCTGCCAGACGAGCAGTTCCATGCCCATCTCGCGCGCCATGCGCTCGCGCATCGCGTACATGTCGCGGAACTTCCACGTCGTGTCGACGTGCAGCAGCGGGAACGGTGGCGGGGCCGGGTGGAAGGCCTTCTTCGCCAGGTGCAGCATCGTGGCCGAGTCCTTGCCGATGGAGTACAGCATCACCGGGCGTTCGCACTCGGCCACCACCTCGCGCAGGATGTGGATGCTTTCGGCCTCCAGGCGTTGCAGATGGGTCAGTCTCATGGGCGGGGGGATCCTCGCTGGAAGGGATGGGGGGGGTGGTCG
>JAFLDG010000139.1 GCA_017302495.1 Burkholderiales bacterium | reverse complement strand
CCCGCGCGCCGTGAGGCTCTTCGCGTGGCCGGTGGTCCACGTGCCGCGCGGCGCGTTCGACGCGGGCGACGGCAGCGCGACCACGCCCGGCCGCTTCCACGACGGCGGCGACGCATCCCGGCCGTTCCGCGTCACTGCGGGCCCGATCGAACTCGCGCGGCGCACCGGTGCCCTCTGGGCCGACGACCGCGCGTGGCCGCTGCCCTCGGGGGCGCCCGGCCCTTCGCCCTGGGACGGCCGTTCCGGACCGTTGCCGGCCGCCTTCCCGACAGGGCACGAAGCCTTCTGGATGCTGCGCTACGAGATCACGCAGGGCCAGTACGCAGACTTCCTCGACACGCTGGCGCCGCTACAGGCCGAGGCGCGTGCGCCGTTGCCGCAGGACTTCGCCTCCGGCGGGCGGCTGCGCCCGGACAACTACCGCTACACGATCGCGCGCACCTCCGGGCGCTGGGCCGCCGGGCAGCCGCGCTGGAGCATGAACTGGCTCTCCTGGGAGGACGGCATCGCGCTCGCCGACTGGGCGGGGCTGCGCCCGATGAGCGAGCTCGAGTTCGAGAAGGCGGCACGCGGACCACAGCCCGCGGTGCCCTGCGCGTACGCCTGGGGCACGACGCGCATCGTCGCGATCCTCGCCTTCGACGGCGACGATGGCAGCGGGCGCGAGCGCGCGCTTCCCCCCGACGCCAACGCGTCGTGGTCGCCGAGCGCGCAGGATCGGCCGCTGCTGGGCCCCTACGCGGCTTGGGCACTCGCCGATCGGCCGACGCGTGAAGGGCGCGGCGAGAGCTTCTGGGGCGTTGCGGACCTGTCGGGCAATGTGGTCGAGATGGCGGTCAGCGTAGGCCTGGCGTCCGGGCGCGCATTCGTGCCGCGGCACGGCGACGGCGAACTCGCCGAGGACGGCTCGGCCGATGTCGAGGGTTGGCCGCGCACGGGCGCGCGCTCGGCCCCTTTCGGCGCCGCCGGCTACGGCTATCGCGGGGCGACTACTACAACCCCGAGACCGACTTGCGCGTCAGCAGCCGCAACGTCGCCAACTTCGGCGGTACGCGGCGGTTGTTCGGGCTGGGCTTTCGGGCAGTGCGCAGTGCGGACTCCTAGCCCAGAGCCGTTCCAGTCATTGCGCTAGCCGCCAGGCGCGGTGGGCGAACGTTCGGCCGGTGGCCGAACCATGAGGACGCAGGTCGAGATCGACCGACCGCATGACGCTGTACAGCAGTCCGTCCGCATGGCCGTGCGCGCGCGCTTCGACTGCTGGACCCGAACACGGCGCCGAGCGATGTTCGCTCAGGTTCTCCATATCACGTCGAATGTTGAAACCCTTCGTAACCGGGCCGGAATCTCAAGAGTCTTGCTGAGCTTTCCCGGCCGCTCCCGGCACATCCCACCCCTCGTGTCCGCACCAGGGCGAGGACCTTTCCGGGCAGTCCGCGTAGCGGCACGATTGCGGCATGCGCTTGCCATGGCGAAGATCGAACACCCAGCAGCTCGAGCTCCTGGGTGATGCTCCCGTCGTCAACGACGAGCAATCGGCGCCATCGGCCGGAGCTCTGCCCCACCGAAAGGCCACCACGGGCCGGCCTGCCCTGGTCCCCGTGGCGTCGATCGACGAGGACCCCGCCAACCCGCGCGCCGACTTCTCCGATGCGGAGCTGGATGAACTTGCCGCCGACATCCGCCTGCGCGGCATCCTGGTCCCACTGGTCGTCCATCCCGCCAATGCCGATGGCCGGTACCTGCTGCATTTCGGCGCCCGGCGTCTCCGTGCCGCGATGCGCGCTGGGTTGGACGAAGTGCCCGTGGTCGTTCGTGATGCCACGTCCGATCGCTATGCCCAGGTGGCCGAAAACCTGAAGCGTGCCAATCTCGCGCCGCTCGACCTGGCGCGGTTCCTCCGCCAGCAGATCGAGGCCGGCGACTCCCAGGCCGAGGTGTCGCGGCGCCTGGGCATGAACCTCACCACCGTGGCTCATCACTTGTCGCTGCTGGACCTGCCACCGGTGCTGGCCGAGGCGTTGGCGTCCGGCCGGTGCTCGTCGCCACGCACGATGCACGAGCTGAGCAAACTCAACGACGAGCAGCCGGAGCAGGTGAGGGCATTGATCGAGGGGCCGGGGGCGATCACACGGGCTGCCGCCGCCGCCTTGCGTGATGCCGCCGCAGCCACTGAATCCTCGCCGACTACCCGCCTGCTCCATCAGGCCGATGCAGCTTGCCAGCGGCTGGAGCGCCTGCTGGCCCGCATCGAGGTGCCGACCGACACCCAGTCGCTCGCGGACCTGGCTGCGTTGCGGGCACGGCTCGAAGCCCTCGCCGGCCATCTGCCGCAGAGGTCTGACGGTCAGACCCCTGATCCATCACTTCGTTGACTTGCAAGAAGTGGCGATGGAGAAGCTCAAAGAAGGCGTAGGGCAGGATAGGCTGGCCGCCAGCGAACCGATGCACCCCAAGGTGTCGCGCCCCGGAGTCTTGCGATGGCCCGTTCCGCGGGTGACCGCGTCACGATCGACCTGCGGGGCATCGGCGATGCCGTGCGCTCGGCCGCAGCCGGCCGTGGTTTGACGATCGCGGCCTTCGCGCGCGAGGCGCTGGTCAGCGCCATGAGCGAGGCGCCCCAGCTGCGCGAGCTGCCGGACGCTCCGGCGCCGCGCCTGCATGGCACCGTCAAGCTCACCTGGCGCATGGACGTGCGCGCAGCCGAGGCGCTGGCCGCCAACGCCCGCGCCCTCGGCTTGAGCTACGGTCAATACGTCGGCTACCTGGTCAGCACGACGCCGCTGCCAGCGCCCGTGGTGCAGCGCGCCTCCGATCGCGAGGCACTGTAGGCGTCGACTCGCCACCTGGCGGTGCTGGCTCGCGAAGTGAGCGAAGTGCTGCGCCTGGCGCGCGCGGGCCGGTCAGCGGAAGAGATCCGGCAGCGGACCGTGTACCTGCGAAATCTTGTCGCCGACGTGCGCCGCCACCTGGACCTCGCGTCGTCGTTTCTTGCCAATCGTGGAGGCGCACAGTGAGCACGTCTTCGGTGGACGGGATGCTGGTGGCGTGGGGCGACCGGCTGTTCTACGGATCAAACCACATCGTGCGCAGCCACACGCCGAGTCTGCCGCTGCACGCGCAGGCCACGGCCGTGCGTCAACGCATCCACGCCATCGTCGTGCGCAACGCGCCGCAGATGATGGTCAAGGTGACCGGCGGCGGCCGAGGGATGGCGGCGATCGCGGCGCACCTGCGCTACATCAGCAAATCGGGCCGGCTGCCGTTCGAGGACGACCGCGGCGAGGTGCGCCAGGGGCGAGAGGCGCTGCGCGACCTCGCCGACCAATGGCGCTGCGGCGGCGCCCGCATTCCCGAGCGGAGCGAGCGGCGCGAGGCGTTCAACATCATGCTGTCGATGCCGGCCGGCACGAACCCGGAGGTGGTGCGCAGCGCGGCACGCCAGTTCGCGAAGGCCGAGTTGGCAAACCACGTCTACGTGATGTTGCTACATACGCACCAGGCGAACCCGCATGTCCACCTCGGCGTCCGCGCGGAAGGCCACGACGGCCGCCGGCTCAACCCTCGAAAGCAGGACCTGCGCCGCTGGCGTCAGGTGTTCGCCGACAGGCTGCGAGGCCTGGGCATCGAGGCGGAGGCGTCGTCGCAGGCGGCGCGCGGCAGCCGACACCGCACCGAGCGGCTGTGGCAGCGCAAGGCCTACGACGATGGGCACGGCAGCGGGCGTGGCGGGTTCGCCGACGCCAAGCTGACGCCCGCCCTGCGCCACGCGGCGCACGCGTGGTGCGAGATCGCGAAGGCGCTCGCGTCGTCGGAAAACCTGGCCGACCGCGAGCTGGGTCGCTCGGTCGTCAACTACGCGCGGTGGCTGCCGGGGATGCGCTACAAGCCGCCGGAGAAGCAGTCGCAGCGCGAGCTGCCGGGCCTCGGGCGGACCTCAATGCAGAAGACGCGGCCCGATCTCGGCTGGGAACGCTGAGTGGCAGAGGTGCAGATCCCGCGGTGACACACTGCGGTCTCGCGCGGCTTGCAGGGCGCTTGGTCTAAAGGCCTCGGATCACCCGATGAATCGTCCGAGTTCTCATAGCGGACGACGGCGGTTGACACGCCGCTGGGCTGGTGGCCAATCTACGCGGGAGAGGAGTGTCCTCGCCGCCGGACGGGCTCGGGGGCAGGCCGCTCTGAGCAGCCTGCCCGAGACAGGCAGCCTATGGCGCCGGTCGCTGCCTCAAGGGTGCGCTGACGCCGGGCTGCGCCCGCCCTTGACCCTGCCACCGTCGCCAGCGCTCAACCTGTTGGAATGCCGATGTTCGCGGCGCGCCTGCGGATCCGAAATACGACCGCAGCGAAGTCGACCGGTGCCAGGCGGCTCTTGCGGAGGAACGCCGCCCACTGCAGCTTCTTGGCGGGGTCGGCAGCAAACCCATCGCTCAGGCCGACAGGCAGCGTCGCAGGCAGCGGCAACTGACGGCGCTGAAAGGTAGCGGCCACCGCGCTTCGAAGCTCGGCGTCATCGACCTCGCGGTCCTGCAGCAGCAGGTCGAGGTCGAAGTAGTCCTTCATCCGGCTGTTCGTGAGACCGAGGAGGCACACGGCATGCAGCTTCTCCGCGACGACCGTGGCTTTCGGGTACACACGCAGCGGCACCGTCGGCACGTCGCGCAGCAGGCTCGGATACGGCATCGTCGGCGGTGCGGGAGTCACCGCGTCGCCGAAGCCGACATCGACTTGCAGTGCGATACGGGCGTCGTCCAGCGTGGCTTGGAGGTCGATGCGCACGCCGCCGTAGCGCGCCTCCTGGCGAATCGTCCCGACCCGAACGGAAGCCGCGTTGAACCAAAGGCCATCGTCGGCTTGCATCTCGCAGAGCGACCGGAAGACCGCGGCCAGCGCCTGCGGTTCGTCGGGACCGAAGCCGAGAAGATCGGCGTCCCGCGTCGGGCGATGCGGTTGACCGTACCAGAGCGCGAAGAGCAGCGCGCCTTTGAGCACGAACTGCGTGGCATGCTCCGAGCACGCGAGGCGGTACAGCAGTCGCTCGGTGCCGTAACGTGTCAGCACCAGGTTGAAGTCTTCCTTCGTCGCGTCGGCGTGTTGCTTGAGGCGGGCCCGGATCGACGCAGCGCGGTTGGCAGTCATGCCGTGATGGCCTCGACGTAGGGCCGCATGACATGGGTCATGCGGCCGGACTCGGCGTGGCGCCACAGCTCGTCGATCGTGAACCTGCGCTTCGACCAGCCGTCGCGCAGCGCCTCGACGGCGACATCGATGCCGATCTTGTTGCGGAAGCGGAAGGCGTCCACGACGGTCTTGGCGGCGCTGAACACCGGCACCGTCACGCCGTCCACCTCGACGCGCTGGACGCCTTCGGCCAGCGCGCGATCCGACATGCGCACGATGCGCAGTTGCGGCTGTGCCAGCTTCGGCACCGCGGCGCGGTGGGGGATCGCGAGCCAGACCTCGAACGGCGCCTGGGCGCCGATGTCGTGCACGACAAGGGCCGATAGCAGGCACACCACGCCCCTGGGGACGCGCAGCGCGACCTCGGCAAGCGAGCGGTGCTCGGTGACCGCTGTGCCCGGGACGCCGTACACCCCGCGGGCCAGTCGTTCGAGCTTGCCGGCTTGCACCAGGCGCGTCAGTGCAACCGTCGGCAGCCCGTGAGCGGCAAGGTCGCGGGCGCGCAGCAGGCGCCGCGTTCTGGCGAGGCGCAGGACTTGCGCTTCTTGTGAAGCAGGAGCGGTGCGCATGCGCGATTGTTGCAAAAGCTCGGAGATAGTCAGCAGCCTCCTCGAAAACGCAACAATGCGCTTGCCTACCGCGTGCCTGGTCGAGACTCACTCCACCGGTCGAGGTCCGACCAACGCCAGCCGACGGCGCGGGGCCCGAGGTGGACCGGAGCGGGGAACGTGCCGCTGGCCATCAGCCGGTAGATCGTCGATCGACCCAGCCCAGTCGCCTGCATGACGGCCGGCAGCCGTGCGAAGACGCGCGGCGCATCCGCGCCGGGATGGGCGGTTGCGGCGGCGTGCTTCATGACCGAGACCCCCGGAGTCCACTCTCGAGAAGAGTCGGGCACCTGTAGCACGGCAAGGACGATGACTTTCGGCTCAAAATCGTCGTGGCGCCGAGGTCCTGCCGCAGGCATGCCTCATCTCGAGCGACTCACCAGCCGCAGGGGGCGAGCGAGCGCGGCTTCGATCGCGGCACCCAGCTTCGCCCAGGCCTGCTTCGTCTCGTCGGCGTAGTCGTGCGTCAGGTAATGCCGGCGCACGCGGCTGCAGGCCAGCACGTGGTTCTGGCAGCGGTCGATTACGTCGGGCATCACGCCGAGCGCCTGCATCATCGTCGCGCCGGTTCGCCGCAGGTCATGCGGCGTCCACTCGCCGTTTGCGCCGTTCGATAGCACGAGGCTGTTGTCGTTGCGCCGGTTGGCCAGCGCCTTGCGCTGTTTGAACCGGTGCTGCCGGTCGCCGATCTGCTTGCTCACCGACTTCACGTCCACGTGGTTCGTCGCGTCGCGGCCCGGGAAGCACCAGCGCGTGCCGCCCGTACGCGCTTGGAGCGCGCGGAAATGGCGCAACGCGAACGGCGACAGGTACACGAAGTGATCGCGCTTCTTTCCGCGCGAGCCCTTCACGTTCTCCTTCGGCACGAACCAAGTGCCGGCCTCGAGGTCCACGTGCCGCCACTCCGTCATCAGCAGCTCGCCGATGCGGCATAGCGTGCACAGGCAGAGCCACAAAGCGGCCTGCGTCTCCGGCTCGACGGGGCGCAGCGCGCGGCGCTTGTCCGGGGCCGCTTCGTAGTCGCGTGCCATCGCCTCCAGGCGGTCGCGCAGTTCGCGCAGCTCGTCGTCGTTCAGCACGCGCGAACGGATGTTGCTGAGGTCGTAGTCGGGATCGACGATCTTCGCGATCTCGACGAGCTCGGCCGGGTTGCCGTCCTGGAGGAGGCGCCGCCAGGGTTGGCGCTTCTCGGCCCAGCGGAACATCTGCTTGATGTTGCGGTGAACCTCCACCGCCGTGCGATTGACGCCTCGCGCGACGAGCGCACGCAGCACGACACGCACATCGTGCTCGGTCACCGACCGTACCGGCTTCGTACCGACCGACGGCAGCACGTCCGCCTCGAACGAGCGCTTGAGTGCCGCGTTGCCGTCCTTGCGCAGCACGCCATCGCGCAGCCAAACCTCGTACAGCTCGCGGACCGATGCGTCCTCGACGCGTCGGCGGGCTTCGGCCACGAGTGTCGCCTTGACCTGTTCGCGTGCCTCGATGCGGTCGGCGTCGCGCTTCGCGTTGGGATCGAGCCCACGCCTCAGGATGCCGCGCGCTTCGTCGCGAGCGCGACGGACGGCATCGAGCGACGCGGCCGGCCACGTGCCGCAGTAGTGCCAAGTCTTCTTGCCGCCGCGCTTGTACTCGTAGCGGAAGTGGACCCGCGGGCCGCTGTCGCCCGCGACGAATCGCACCACGCCCACGAGACCGTCACCATCGCGCAGCGCGTCGCCGCGCCACTCGGACGGGATGGCTTTCAGCTCGGACACGGTCCACTTTCGGCCGCGACCAGACTTCGGGTGGCGGGTCATCTCGAAGGCTTCCAGGGGTCCACTCAGGGGTCCACCGAAAACGAGATTCTGCGGGGACTTTCTGGAATGTCTGAGACGCAGTGTACTATTTAACCTATTGATTTACAAAGAAATATGATGTCCCAAGCGATCCCGCGGAGTCCGGTCGCAATGCGCTACGAACCAAGGGGTCGTGGGTTCGATTCCTGCCAGCCGCGCCAACCTGCACTCGAGAAACAACGGCCTGGTGGCTTCGGTCACCAGGCCGTTCTTTCTTGCGGCGGGACTCCGGCGGGATTGCCTGCCGCCGTGCCGCCTGCGGTCCGCGCTTCGGCGTCGCCAGACACTCGTCCCGGTGCTTCGGGCCATCCCTGCACCGGCAGGGCCGACCGTCCCTTCCCGGCAGTCATGAGCCCGCGCGCCCGTGGCTGACCCGCAACGCCCTCCCGCCGTCCGCGGCGCGACGGCCGCTGCCCGGACCCCACGCCCGCTCTGGCGCGAACTCGGCGACGCGATCCGCGGCACCAGCGCCGACTACACGAAGATCCCGCTGCGGCGCGCCGTGCTGCTGCTCGCGGTGCCGATGGTGCTGGAACTCGTGCTCGAGTCGACCTTCGCCGTCGTCGACATCTTGTTCGTCGCCAAGCTCGGCCCGTCGGCGGTGGCGACGGTCGGGCTGACCGAGACCTTCCTGTTCCTGCTGTACGCGATCGGCATCGGCCTGGCGATGGCGGTGACCGCGGTCGTCGCGCGGCGCGTCGGCGAAGGCGACCGCAGGTCAGCGGCCGTCAGCGCGGCGCAGGCAGTCTGGCTCGCGGCGCTGGCCTCGCTGCCCTTCACCGTCGTCGGCGTCGTCTGGGCGCGCGAGCTGCTGCAGCTGATGGGCGCCGACGCCTGGACGCTGACGCACGGCGTGCGCTACCTGCAGTGGATGCTCGGCGGCAACCTCGTCATCATGCTGCTGTTCGTCTGCAACGCGATCTTCCGCGGCGCCGGCGACGCGGCGGTGGCGATGCGCGTGCTGTGGGTCGCCAACGGCCTGAACATCGTGCTCGACCCGATCCTGATCTTCGGCTTCGGGCCGATCCCCGCGCTCGGCGTCGAGGGCGCGGCGATCGCCACCGTCATCGGCCGCGGCGCCGGTGTGGCGATGCAGCTGTGGATCCTGCTGCGCGGCAGCCGGCACATCCGCGTCGCCGCCGCGCAGCTCGCGCTCGAGGTCGCGACGCTGTGGCACATCGCGCGCACCTCGCTCGGCGGCATCGGCCAGATGATCGTCGCGATGACGGCGTGGATCTTCCTGATGCGCATCCTGGCCGCGATCGGCAGCGAGGCGGTGGCCGGGGCGACGATCGCGATCCGGCTGATGATGTTCACGCTGATGCCGGCCTGGGGCATGTCCAACGCCGCGGCGACGCTGGTCGGCCAGAACCTGGGCGCCGGCGCGCCCGGCCGCGCCGAAGCCGCGGTGTGGCGCATCGGCTGGATCAACATGCTGTTCACCGTCGCGGTGTCGGTGCTGTTCTTCCTGTTCCCGCGCGAGCTGATCGGCATCTTCACCGCCGAGCGCGCGGTCGTCGATGTCGGCGCCGAGTGGCTGCGCATCCTGTCGTACTCGTACTTCGTCTACGGTTGGTGGATGGTTTCGGTGCAGGCCTTCAACGGCGCCGGCGACACGGTCACGCCGACGAAGATCAACCTCGTGTTCTTCTGGCTGATCCAGATCCCGCTGGCCTGGCTGCTGGCGCTGCAGCTCGAGCTGCAGGCCACCGGTGTGTTCTGGGCGGTGTTCGTGTCCGAGACCTCGGTCGGCCTGTTCACGCTGTGGCTGTTCACGCGCGGGGGCTGGAAGACGGCACGGGTTTGAACGTTCCAGGGCCGTCCCGGTGAACGCGGGCCGGGCGCTGCGGCGAGGGTTCAGGGACCCGGTTGCAGCCGCCGCAGCCGGCTCTGCAACGCCGCGGCGTTGAGCAGGCCGAAGTGGGCGTCGACCACGCGGCCGCGGCTGTCGACGAACAGCGTCGTCGGCAGGCCGCGCGAGCCGACTGCCGGGCCGAGCGTCGAGCCCGGGTCGAGCAGTACCCCATGCAGCGGCCGGCCCAGGCTCGCCAGGTAGGCGCGCACCGTGGCCGCCGACTCGCCCTGGTTCACGAAGACGAAGCCGATCCGCGACTCGCGCTGCTGCGCGGCCGCGAGGACGGGCATCTCCCGGCGGCAGGGCCCGCACCAGCTGGCCCACAGGTTGACGACCAGCGGCCGCCCCTGCGCCGCCTGGCGCAGGTCGGTGGGGGTGCCGTCGTCGAGTCGGGTGAAGGCGAGCATCGGCAACGGCCGGTCCGTCGGCGCACCGAGCATGGCGGCGGCCGTCCACCAGACCGCCGCGCCGAGCGTCGCCCCGGCGGCCAGCGGCCGGCGCAGCGCCGGCGCGCGCAGCGCCTGCCAGGCCAGCACGGCCAGCCCGGCGGCCCAGCCGGCGCCCGGCTGCCAGCCGCCGTCGCGCAGGTCCAGCATGGCCCATGGTTGCGCGGCGTAGGCGTCGGCGTTCAGCGCGACGTATGCGAGCCGTGCCACGACCAGGCCGGCGACGACCGCACGGGTGACGGCGCCGCGGGCCGCGTCGGCGGCGGCCGCATCGGCGGCCGAGCCCCGCGCCAGGCGCGCGGCCAC
This sequence comes from Burkholderiales bacterium, assembly GCA_017302495.1. GTDB lineage: Bacteria > Pseudomonadota > Gammaproteobacteria > Burkholderiales > Burkholderiaceae_C > Rubrivivax. The sequence goes on along the minus strand of JAFLDG010000139.1, from coordinate 202 downwards.
CCACGCCGCCAGCCAGGCGCACAGCAGCAGCAGCACCGGTGCCGCGGGCAGTGCCAGGGGGCCGAGCGGGATCGAGAGCCACCGCGGCCTTCGAAGAGGCATAGGCGGCCTGACCGATCTGGCCATCGAAAGCGGCAACCGAAGCGGTATTGACGATCACGCCGCGCTCGCCCTTGTCGTTCGGCTCGTTCTTGCTCATCGC
>JAFLDG010000138.1 GCA_017302495.1 Burkholderiales bacterium | reverse complement strand
CCGGCGCCGTCGGCAGCGCGGGTGCTGCCTGCGCGGCCGCCGTGGCGGCGCCGGCCAGCAGCAGCGCTGCCGCGATCGCCTGGAGTCCGTTCGTCATCGTTGCCCTCTTCGTGTCTGGCCGCCGCCGCCACCCGGCGGAAGCGAATCCGGAGGGTTGGCGGAAGGGGCGGGATGAGTTATTATTTGCGAACTTACGTAAGAAGTCAAGCGCGTATGCAAACACACACCCCCAAACGGTCGGGCGTCTCGGGCATCATCGAGACCTCGCCCACACCCGGATGCGCGGTCATGGAGGGTTTGCCGAAGGAAGCGCTGGATCAGGTCGCCGCCTACTTCCAGGCGCTGTCCGAGCCGATGCGGCTGACGCTGCTGAACCTGCTGCGCGCGGGCGAACGCAACGTCGGCGAGCTGGCCCAGCTGGCCGGCACGACCTCGGCCAACGTCTCGCGTCACCTCGCGCTGCTGTCGTTGCACGGGCTCGTCGCGCGCGAAGGCCGCGGCACCAGCGTCTACTACCGCATCGCCGACCCGTCGGTGTACCAGCTGTGCGACCTGGTCTGCGGCAGCCTGGCGCGCAAGCTCGAGCGCGCCGCCGTCGACCGCGCGCTGTTCAGCGGCGGCACCGCGCCCGCGCCGGCCGCGGCCGGCGCCCGGCGCCGGCGTTGAGCCGATGGCCGCCGACCCCTTCGATCTGCAGCGCTTCGTCGACGCCCAGGCGCCGGTCCATGCCCAGGTGGCGGACGAGCTGGCGCGCGGCGCCAAGGTGACACACTGGATGTGGTTCGTCTTTCCGCAGCGCACCGAACTCGGCCGCAGCGCGACCGCGAAGTACTACGGTCTCGGCTCGGTCGCTGCGGCCCGGGCCTACCTCGCGCACCCGCTGCTCGGGCCGCGGCTGCGTGCGTGCACCCAGGCCGTGCTCGATGCGCAGGGCCGCACGCTGCAGCAGATCTTCGGCAGCATCGATGCGCTGAAGTTCTGCTCGTGCATGACGCTGTTCGAGCAGGCCGCGCCCGACGAGGCGCTGTTCGCCCGGGCGATCGAGCGCCGCTGCGGCGGCCGGCGCGACCCGCTGACGCTGGCGCTGCCGGAATGACCTGCGCGCCCGGCGCCCGGAAGGACCTGCGATGACCACGACACCCGACGCCCCACCCTTTGCCGACCCGGCCGGCACCTGGAACCGGCGCTTCGCCGGCGACGACTTCCTGTTCGGCACCGAGCCGAACGAATGGCTGCGCGCGCACGCCGGCGTCTGGGCCCCGGGGCAACGTGTGCTCTGCGTCGCCGACGGCGAGGGCCGCAACAGCGTCTGGCTCGCGCAGCGCGGGCTGCAGGTCACGGCCTTCGACATCGCCGGGACCGGCGTGGCCAAGGCGCGCCGGCTCGCCGCCGCGCGCGCGGTGGCGGTCGACTACCGCGTCGCCGACTGCGACGCCTTCGCCTGGCCGGAAGCGGCCTACGACGGCGTGGCGGCGATCTTCATCCAGTTCGCCGACCCGGCCCTGCGCGCACGGCTGTTCGCGCGCATCGTCGCGAGCCTCGCGCCCGGCGGCACGCTGGTGCTGCAGGGCTACACGCCGAAGCAGCTCGACTACCGCACCGGCGGGCCGCCGGTCGCGTCGCACCTGTACACGCCACAACTGCTGCGCGAGGCCTTCGCCGCGCTCGACCTCGTCGAACTGCGCGAGTACGAGGCCGAGGTCGCCGAAGGCAGCGGCCACCGCGGCTGGTCGGCGCTGATCGGCCTGGTCGCGCGCAAGCGCCGATCGGCATCCGGCAACGGGGTGCCGTCATGATGACCCTCATCGGGCCGGGGCCGCAGGATCGGCGCGAGGCCTGCGCTGCGGCCGCCCACGCCGATGCGCCAGCGCCGCGCGTTGACCGCCCGCAAGCGCCCGGCGCCCGGGATCGGCCAAGCTGCGGGTTGTCGACGCGCTGGAGAACGCCATGAAACGAAGGTCGGTGATCCTCTGTTCGCTGGTCCTGGCCGGCGCGGCGCGAGCCCAGTTGCCGAAGCCCGAGGATCTGGCGCGGCAGCTCGGCAAGCTGCCGTCGACCTCGCCGGCCACGGCCGGCGCCGGCGACCCGAAGACCGACGCCGCCGGCATCAAGGAGGCGCTGGCCGTGGGCACCGAGCGTGCGGTGGCGAGCCTCGGGCGCGAGAACGGCTACTTCGGCAACGCGGCGGTGAAGATCGGGATGCCGCCGAGCCTGCAGAAGGTCGCCGAGGTCGCGCGTTTGGCCGGCTACCAGAAGCAGGTGGACGAGTTCGTGCTGAGCATGAACCGCGCCGCCGAGGCCGCGGCGCCGCTGGCGGCCGGCATCTTCGGCGACGCGATCCGCGCGATGACGCTCGACGACGTGCGCGGCATCCTCGCCGGCGGCGACACCGCCGCGACCGAGTTCTTCCGCCGCAAGACCCACGACAAGCTCTACGCCGCCTTCAAGCCGGTGGTGTCGAAGCAGGTCGACCAGGTCGGCACGACGCGGGCCTACAAGGCGATGATCGGCCGCTACGAGGCGGTGCCGATGGTCGGCAAGCAGTCGCTCGACCTCGACCACTACGTGACCGAGAAGTCGCTCGACGGCCTGTTCACGATGGTCGGGCAGGAGGAGAAGAAGATCCGCACCAACCCGGCGGCGCGCACCACCGACCTGCTGAAGAAGGTCTTCGGCAAGTAGGCCCGGCCCCGGCGGCGGTCAGAGGATGCGCGAGAAGCGGTCGCGCGCGCGGTCGCCCTGCAGGTAGCGGTCGAAGACCATCGCGATCGCGCGCACCACGTACCAGCCGGTGGCGGTGACCCGGATCGCGTCGGGCGCGAGTTCGACCAGCCCGGCCTGCGCCAGCGGCTCGAGCTGCTGCAGTTCGGCCGCGAACTGCTCGGCCATCCGGACGCCGTGTGCGCGCTCGACCGCGTCGAAGTCAAGCCGGCCCTGGCACATCAGCGCCATGATCAGCTCGCGCCGCAGCAGGTCGTCCCCGGTCAGCTGCAGGCCGCGCTGCACCGGCAGGCGGCCGTGCTTCAGCGCCTCGTAGTACTCGGGCAGCGTCTTCGCGTTCTGGCTGTAGGTGGCGCCGACCTTGCCGATCGCCGAGACGCCGAGTCCGACCAGGTCGCAGTCGGGCTGCGTGCTGTAGCCCTGGAAGTTGCGGTGCAGCCGGCCCTCGCGCTTGGCCGCCGCCAGCGGGTCGTCCGGCAGCGCGAAGTGGTCCATGCCGACGTAGGTGTAGCCGCGGGCGAGGAAGCCGGCGATCGCGTCGCCGAGCATCGCGACGCGCTGGCCCGCGCTCGGCAGTTCGGCCGCGACGATGCGGCGCTGCGGCTTGAAGCGCTGCGGCAGGTGCGCATAGGCGTAGAGCGCGAGCCGGTCGGGCTTCAGCTCGCCGATCTGCGCGACCGTGCGCGCGAAGCTCTCCGGCGTCTGTCGCGGCAGGCCGTAGATCAGGTCGGCGTTGATCGATCCGAAGCCCAGCGCCCGCGCCGCCTGCATCAGCTCGCGCACGCTGTCGTAGGGCTGGACCCGATGCACCGCCTGCTGCACGGCGGGGTCGAAGTCCTGCACGCCGAAGCTGATGCGGTTGAATCCCATCGCCCGCAGCGCGGCCAGGCGCTCGGCGGTGACCGTGCGCGGATCGACCTCGATCGAGACTTCGGCCGCGGCGTCGATCGTGAATGCGCCGTGCAGCACGCGGCACAGCCCGCTCAGTTCGTCGTCGTTGAGGAAGGTCGGCGAACCGCCGCCGAAATGCAGCTGGGTCACGCGCTGGCCCCGGCCGAGGTGGGCGGTGACCAGGCCGATCTCGGTCTCGAGCGCGCGCAGGTAGTCGGGCGCGCGCTCGTGGTGGCGCGTGATCACCTTGTTGCACGCGCAGTAGTAGCACACCGATTCGCAGAACGGGATGTGCACGTACACCGACAGCGGCGCGTCGCCGGCGCGCGCGCGCTGCTCGAGCGCCTGCACCGCGTCGGCCGGGCCGAAGGTGTCGACGAAACGGTCCGCCGTCGGGTACGAGGTGTAGCGCGGGCCCGGGGTATCGAAGCGGCGCAGCAGCGACTCGCTCAAGGCCGGCGCCTCGGCGGCTTCAGGGGGCGATGCAACAACGCTCATGGCCGGGCATGGTGCCGCAGCCTGCCGGCGCCGGGTTTGACGCAGCGCAAGTGCGGCCGGTCCGTGCGGCCCAGAATCCGGCTGGCCGCCGCCCATGGAACCCGCCAGCCCGCCCCCGCCGCCGCCCGAGCCGGCCACCGCCTCGGCGCTGCGCGTGGCCTGCACCAACTGCAGCCTGCGCGAGCTGTGCCTGCCGATGGGCGTGTCGACGGCCGACATGGCGCGCATCGACGAGCTGGTCGCGCAGCGCCGCACGCTGCGCCGCGGCGACCTGCTGTTCCGCATCGGCGATCCGTTCGAGGCGGTCTATGCCGTGCGCACCGGTTTCTTCAAGACCCGGATCTCGTCGCCCGACGGGCGCGACCAGGTCACCGGCTTCCAGATGGCCGGCGAACTGCTCGGCCTCGACGGCATCAGCACCGAGCAGCACACCTGCGATGCGGTCGCGCTGGAGGACTCGCAGGTCTGCGTGATCCCGTACGGCCAGCTCGAGACGCTGACGCGCGAGGTCGGCGACCTGCAGCGCCAGTTCCACCGGATCCTCAGCCGCGAGATCGTGCGCGACCAGGGGGTGATGCTGCTGCTGGGCAGCATGCGGGCCGAGGAGCGGGTCGCCGCGTTCCTGCTGAACCTGACGCGCCGGCTCGAGGAACGCGGCTTCTCCGCGACCTCGCTCGTGCTGCGCATGACGCGCGAGGAGATCGGCACCTACCTCGGCCTGAAGCTCGAGACCGTCAGCCGCTGCTTCTCGCGTTTCCACGACGAGGGCATCCTGCAGGTGCGGCAACGGCAGATCCGGATCGTCGACCCCGAGGCGCTGCGCCGCCTGGTCGGCGCCGCCTGCGTCTGACGGGCCGCGCGGCGGCACCTGCCGCGCCGGCCGGCCCGGCCGTCGCCGCCGTCGTCAGTGCTGCAGGATCTTGGACAGGAAGTCCTTCGCCCGCGGCGTGCGCGCGTCGGGGTTGCCGAAGAAGTCGTCGCGGGTGCAGTCCTCGACGATCCGGCCCTGGTCCATGAAGATCACGCGGTGGCTGACCTTGCGCGCGAAGCCCATCTCGTGGGTCACGCACATCATCGTCATGCCCTCCTGCGCGAGCTGCACCATCACGTCGAGCACCTCGCCGACCATCTCCGGGTCGAGCGCCGAGGTCGGCTCGTCGAACAGCATCACGATCGGGTCCATGCTCAGCGCGCGCGCGATCGCCACCCGCTGCTGCTGGCCGCCCGACAGCTGCCCCGGGAACTTGTCCTTGTGTGCGCTCAGGCCCACGCGGTCGAGCATCTTCAGGCCGCGCGTCTTCGCGTCGTCGGCGCTGCGGCCGAGCACCTTGACCTGCGCGATCGTCAGGTTCTCGGTCACCGACAGGTGCGGGAACAGCTCGAAGTGCTGGAACACCATGCCGACGCGGCTGCGCAGCTTGGGCAGGTCGGTCTTCGGGTCGGAGATGCTGATGCCGTCGACGACGATGTCGCCCTTCTGGAAGGGTTCGAGCGCGTTCACGGTCTTGATCAGCGTGCTCTTGCCGCTGCCCGACGGGCCGCAGACGACGACGACCTCGCCCTTCTGGATCGAGGTCGTGCAGTCGGTCAGCACCTGGAAGCTGCCGTACCACTTGGAGACGTTCTTGATGTCGATCATGGCCGGCTTCCTTCCCTTTCAGCGGATGATCTGGATCTTGCGCTGCAGCTGCCGCACCAGGCTCGACAGCGCGAAGCAGATCGCGAAATAGACGACCGCGGCGAACAGGTAGGTCTCCACCGGGCGGTTGAAGTTGCGGCCGACGGTCTCGAAGCCCTTCAGCAGGTCGTAGGCGCCGATCGCGTACACGAGCGAGGTGTCCTGGAACAGGATGATCGTCTGCGTCAGCAGCACCGGCAGCATGTTGCGGAAGGCCTGCGGCAGCACCACCAGCTGCGTCGTCTGGCGGTAGCTCATGCCGAGCGCGTAGCCGGCGTAGACCTGGCCCTTCGGCACGCTCTGGATGCCCGCGCGCATGATCTCCGAGTAGTACGCCGCCTCGAACAGCGTGAAGGTGACGATCGCCGACAGCTCGGCGCCGATCGGCCGGCCGATCAGGAACGGGATCAGCAGGAAGAACCACATGATCACCATCACCAGCGGGATCGAGCGCAGCAGGTCGACGTAGATCGTCGCCGGCGTCACGAGCCACGGCTTGCCCGACAGCCGCATCAGCGCCAGGATCGTGCCGAGCGCGATGCCGCCGATCATCGCGATCAGCGTCAGCTGCACCGAGAAGATCAGGCCGTTGAGGACGTAGCCGCGGAAGACGTCCCAGGTGAGGAAGCCGAAGTCGATGTTCATGCGGCGGCCCTCACTTCCCGCCGATCATGCCGGGCACGCGCACCCGCACCTCGATGAACTTCAGGATCCGGTTGATCACGAAGGCCGACACGAAGTACAGCAGCGTCGCCGCGAAGAACATCAGGATCGGCTGCGAAGTCTCCTCGCCGGCCTGGCGCGCGAACATCGTCAGCTCGGGCACGCTGACCGCGAACGCGACCGACGAGTTCTTGACGATGTTCATGCTCTCGCTGGTCAGCGGCGGGATGACGATGCGAAACGCCATCGGCAGCAGCACGTAGCGGTAGGTCTGCGGCAGCGTGAAGCCCATCGCCAGCCCGGCGTAGCGCTGGCCGCGCGGCAGCGACAGGATGCCGGCCTTGATCTGCTCGGAGATGCGGGCCGAGGTGAACAGCCCGAGGCCGATGAAGGCGAGCACGAAGCCGGGCAGCGCCTTCAGCGGCGGCACGATCGCCGGCACGACGAAGTACCACAGGAACAGCTGGACGATCAGCGGGATGTTGCGGAAGACCTCGGTCCACGCGTCGCCGAGCAGCACCAGGCCGCGGTGCGGCGTGGTGCGCAGGATGCCCATCAGGACGCCGAAGGCCAGCGCCACCACCAGCGCCAGCATCGCCAGCGAGACCGCGGTGCCCCAGGCCTCGAGCAGCCAGTACAGGTAGGTGGTGTCGCCGGCGGCCGACTTCAGGCAGCCGGCAACCAGTTCCTTGTCGATCGTGTCGCGACAGAAGGTATCGATGCCGAAGATCGCCACGCCGTCCCCCTTGCGCATCTGCAGAAAGAAAGGGCCCGCATGCGCGGGCCCGGTCCTCGGCCGACTACTTCTTCAGGTAGTCCTCGAGCGGCTTGTCGTTCGGGTTGGCCCAGGCCTGCTTCGTGGCTTCCGACGCCGCCAGGCCGACCTTGGTGTTGGTCGGCGGGATCGGCTGCATGAACCACTTGTCGTAGACCTTCGCGATCTCGCCCGATTTCATCAGCGCCTTCAGGCTGTCGTCGACCGCCTTCTTGAACGCCGGGTCGTCCTTGCGGATCATGATCGCGATCGGTTCGACCGACAGCACCTCGCCGACGATCTTGAAGTCGGCCGGGTTCTTCGCCTTGCTGATGTTGCCGGCGAGGATCTGGCCGTCCATCACGAACGCGTCGGCGCGGCCCGATTCGAGCAGCAGGAAGCTGTCGGCATGGTCCTTGCCGAACACCTCCTCGAAGTTGATGCCCGCGCCGCGCTCGTGCTTGCGCAGGTGCTGCACCGAGGTGGTGCCGGTGGTCGTGGCGACCTTCTTGCCGTTCAGCTGCGCGATCGAGGTGATGCCGGAATTCGCCTTGACCGCGATCCGCACCTCTTCGACGAAGGTGGTGACGGCGAAGGCCACGTCCTTCTGCCGGGTCGCGTTGTTCGTCGTCGAGCCGCACTCGATGTCGACGGTGCCGTTCTGCACCAGCGGGATCCGGTTCTGCGAGGTCACCGGCACGTACTTGACGTCCAGCTTGGCCATGCCCGAGGCCTTCTGGACATCGGCCAGGATGCGCTGGCACAGCTCGACGTGGAAGCCGACGTACTTGCCGTCACCGAGCGTGTACGACAGCGCCCCGGACGACTCGCGCACGCCCATCGTCGCGCTGCCGCTGTCCTTGATCTTCTTCAGCGTGTCGTTGGCCTGCGCCTGCACGCCGAACGCCGCGGCGGCGAGCGCCAGCGCGAGAAGGGACTTCTTCATGACCGGAACTCCTGTGGGAATGGGGGGACGGGGCATTGTAGGAAGCGCCGGGCCGCCCCCGCCTCGGGGCAAGCGCTTAGGCTGCGGTGGCGCACGAACCGGCCGGATCGGCCGCTCACACCGATTCGGGGTCGATCGGTTGTAGATCTGGCAGTCCGCTCCCGGCCCGGAGCTGTCCTTCGTCGTTGTGACGAAAGCAGCCGCTGCGGCGCTTCAACGCGGCGCACGGGGCCGCCGACGGGGTGGCCGACTCCGCTCAGCCCAATTCTTATTCGCTCCGTCGGCCACCCCGTCGTCGGCCCGACCTGTGGTGTGCCTACGCCGCCCCCACCCGTCCGGGCGAAGCGTCTTGTCGTCGGAGCCGGAGCGCGCAGCCGGTGCCGGCAAAGGCGAGGAGGGGGCGGCCGACGGAGTGAATGAGAATTTGGCTGAACGGAGTCGGCTGCCCCCTCCTCGCCTTTGCCTCTCGGTCGCAACAGCGGCGAAACGGGAACAGCAGACCTTCCGAACAGCAGCAATGGGCCGGCAGCAGTCATGACGGCGAAGGACAGCTCCGGGCCGGCAGCAGCGAAGGAGCACTGCAATCGAAGGCGGCTTCGAATCAGGCCTGCGCCGCGACCAGCACCGAATAGGCCTTGAACACGGCGGTGGCCGGCATGCCCACCGCCAGGCCGAGCGCCTCGACGGCCTCATGGGTCACGGTCGAGGTGATCGTGCCGCCGCCCGGCAGCGTCAGCACCACCAGCGACGACACCGCGCTGCGCTCGATGCGCGAGACCGTGCCGGCGAGCTGGTTGCGTGCCGACAGCTGCCAGCCGGCGAAGTCGGTCACGAGCACGACTTCGGAGGCCTTGATCAGCGCCAGCGCCTCCTTGCCGCGGGCCAGCTTCAGCCGCTTGGCGGCGGCAGTGGTCAGCGTCGCGGTGATCTCGCCGCCGCCTTGCAGCGCGAGGTTCACCTGCGCGGTGACGGGACCGAGGGTCAGCGCCGCGACGGTGCCGGCGAACTGGTTGCGGGCGGTGCACTTCATGCTCATTCTCCTCATCAGGCCGTGCAGCGCGGGCAGCGCGGCCAGGTGCGCCTCCTGGGCGCGGATGAAATCGCGGTGTTCGGCCTGCAGCGCCTGCCAGGCCCGCAGCAGCCCGAGCGCGGCCCCGGTCAGCTTCGTGCCGCCGCCGCCGGCGCCGCCGGTGGCCGTCTCGAGCAACGGCTCGTTCGCCAGGTTGCAGGCGCTCTCCAGCAGCAGCCACGCCCCCTTGTACGACAGGCCCGCGGTGCGCGCGGCGCGGTTGATCGAGCCGGTGTCGTGCAGCGCCTGCAGCAGCGTGAAGAAGCGCGCGTCGAGCCGGCCGGCGAGGCGCAGTTCGCCGCTGAGCAGCGCTCCGTCCGACGGCTGCTTTGCGCTCATCGCGCGGCCCGGCGCGCCGCCGTGCGGGTGCACAGGTGGCCTTGCTGCAGCCCGGTGCGGCTCATTCCATCAGCGCCACGGTCTTGACCTGCACCCACACCGGCAGGCCCGGCTGCAACTGCAGCGCATCGGCGGAACGGCGCGTCAGCCGCGCCACGACCGGGCTCGCGCCGACGCGCACGCGCACCAGCGCCAGCGCCGGGTGCTCGTCCTCGGCGATCGCTTCGACCCGGCCGTGCAGCTGATTGCCGATGCTCGTGCCGGACAGCGCAGCGCGCGCCAGGCTCAGGTCGCGCGCCAGCAGGCGCACGCGCACCGCGCGCCCGACCGGCAGGCCGTGGTCGCGCGCCCAGACGCTGAAGTCGCCGGCGCCCTCGCCCACCGTCAGCCGCGCCAGCTGCCAGCGCTCGTCGCGCTCGGCGACGGTGCCTTCGAGCACGACGCCTGCGCCCTCGCCGCGCGCGGTGGGCAGGTCCAGCCGCGCCAGCACCTCGGGCAACGCGCCGGCGGCCACCACGCGGCCGCGTTCCAGCAGCACGAGCCGGTGCGCGAGCCGCGCCACCTCGTCGATCGCATGGCTGACGTAGACGATCGGCAGGCGCAGTTCGCGCTGCAGCCGCTCGAGGTAAGGCAGGACCTCGGCCTTGCGCGCGGCGTCGAGCGCGGCCAGCGGCTCGTCGAGCAGCAGCAGCCGCGGCGCCGCCGCGAGCGCACGGGCGATCGCCACGCGTTGCCGTTCGCCGCCGCTCAGGCTTTCCGGCCGGCGCGACATCAGCGCACCGATGCCCAGCAGCGCCACCACCGGGTCGAGCGCGATGCGGCCGGGGCCCGCGCCGGCGCGGCGCTGCGCATAGGCCAGGTTGCCGCGCACGTCCAGGTGCGGGAACAGCGCCGCCTCCTGGATCACATAACCGATCGCCCGCCGGTGCGGCGGCACGAACAGACCGCGCA
>JAFLDG010000137.1 GCA_017302495.1 Burkholderiales bacterium | reverse complement strand
CTGGCCGGCGGCGCGCTGCAGCTGCTGGGCCGCGAGGCCGAGATGCTGACGCTGGCCGACGGCAGCCGCATCGCGCCGGCGCGGGTCGAGGCCGAGCTGCAGGCCTCGCCCTACGTCAACCAGGCGGTCGCCGTCGGCGGGCCGGCCGGCGGCATCGCCGCGCTGGTGGAGCTGGACGAGGTGACGCTGCGCGACTGGGCGCGCGCCCACGGGCTGGCCTTCACCACGCTGCGCAGCTTCGCCGAAAGCTCCGAGGTCGCGCGCCTGATCGACCAGGCCGTCGCCGAGGCCAACCAGCGCCTGCCGCCGGCGCTGCGCATCGGCCGCGTGCTGCTGCTGCCGCGCGCGCTCGACGCCGCCAACGGCGAACTCACCCCGGCGCTGGCGCTGCGCCGGGCCATCGTCCGCAACCGTTATGCGCACCGCCTGGTGCAGGGAGCCGTTTCATGAGAATCGCCGTCATCGGTGCCGGCAACGTCGGTGGCACGCTCGGCCGCCGCTGGGCCGCGCTCGGCCACGAGGTCGTCTTCGGCGTGCGCGACCCCGCGCGCGAGAAGTACCGGGGCCTGGTCACGCAGACCGGCGGCCGCGCGGGGCTGGCGTCCAACCGCGAGGCCTGCGCCGGCGCCGGCGCGGTGCTGCTGGCCACGCCGTGGAGCACCACGCAGGCGGCGCTGGCCGACTGCGGGCCGCTGGCCGGGCAGGTGCTGATCGACGCCACCAACCCGCTCGGCGCCGACCTGCGCCTGACGCTGGGCCACGCCGACTCCGGCGGCGAGCAGGTGGCGCGCTGGGCGGCCGGCGCGCGCGTGGTCAAGGCCTTCAACACCACCGGCTTCAACATCATGGAGGACCCGGTGATCCAGGGCCGGCACGCGGTGATGTTCGTCGCCGGCGACGACCCGGCCGCCAAGGCGGTGGTGCTGGACCTGGCCAACGCCATCGGCTTCGAGGCGGTGGACGCCGGCGCGCTGGACGTGTCGCGCCTGCTCGAGCCGCTGGCGCAGCTGTGGATCCACTGCGCCTACCGCCAGGGGCTGACGCGCGACTACGCGTTCCACCTGCTGCGCCGGGGGGCCTGAAGCGATGGACAAGGCCTGGATCTTCGGCGGCACCTCGGGCATCGGCCTGGCGGTGGCGCAGCGGCTGGCCCGCGCCGGCCGGCCGGTGATCGTCGCCGGGCACACGCGGGCCCGGCTCGACGCGGCCCTGGCGGCGCTGCCGCCGGGCGCGCGCGGCGAACTCGTCGATGCCGCCGACGCGGCCTCGATCGCCGCCGCCTTCGCGCGCCACGGGCGCTTCGCGCATCTGGTGGTCTCGGTCGGCGGGGCGAGCGCGATCGGCCCGTACCGAGAGTTGGACGAGAGCGCGCTGCGCCGCACGCTGGAGGGCAAGTTCTTCGCCTATCAGCGCATCACGCGGGCGGCGCTGCCGCACATCGATGCCGGCTCGATCACCTGGATCAGCGGCGCAGCGGCGCGCGCGGCGATCCCGGGCATGTCGGCGCTGGCGGCGAGCAACGGCGCGCTGCACGCGATGGTCGGCCCGCTGGCGCGCGAGCTGGCGCCGGTGCGCGTGAACGCGGTCTCGCCCGGCTTCATCGACACGCCGTACTGGGAGCGCGCGCTCGATGCCGACGCGCGCCGCAAGACCTACGACGCGATGGCGGCGCTCGTGCCGGTGCAGCGCGTCGGCACGCCCGACGACGTCGCCGCCGCGGTCGAGCTGTGCGTGGCCAACGGCTTCGTCACCGGCACGGTGATCGACGTGGACGGCGGAAGGAGGCTGGTGTGATCACGAGACGGCGCTTTGCCCTGAAACTTTCGGCCGGCAGCGCCGCGCTGCTCGGCCTGCCTGAGGTCCGATCGGCCGAGCCGTGGCCGACGCGGCCGGTGACGATCGTCGTGCCCTATGCGCCCGGCGGCAACACCGACCTGCTGGCGCGCGCCCTGGCCCAGGGCCTGGGGCAGCGCTGGAAGCAGACCGTCAACGTAGAAAACAAGCCCGGTGCCGGCACCAACATCGGCGCCGCGGCCGTTGCCCGCGCCGCACCCGACGGCTGCACGCTGTTCATCGCGCAGAGCGCGAGCCACGGCATCAACCCGACGCTGTATCGCCACCTGCCGTACGACGCGCTGCGCGACTTCGCCTTCGTCGCGCTGCTGGCCGAGAGCACGCTGTTCCTGGTCACCGGCGCGGGCAGCCCGTGGCGCGGCGTGGCAGACATCTCGGCCGCGTCGCGCGCCGGGACGAAGCTGGCGTACGGGTCGGTGGGCATCGGCAGCCCGCATCACCTGGCCGGGCAGTTGCTGACGACCCGGCTGCAACTCGACGCCCAGCACGTGCCGTACCGCGGCAGCGCGGCGGTGCTGCAGGCGCTGGCCGCCGGCGAGGTGCAGTTCGCCTTCGACGCGACCGCGCTCGCCTGGGTCAAGGACGGCCGGCTGCGCGCACTGGCCGTGGCGCGGCCGCAGCGCTGGCCGCTGGCGCCGGACATCCCGTCGATGGCCGAGCAGGGCGTGGCCGACTTCGAGGTCGGCGGCTGGTTCGGCCTGGCTGCACCAGCCGCGACGCCGCGCGACTTGCTCGCGCGCATCGCCGGCGACGTAGTCGCGCTGCAAGCCGGTCCCGACTGGGCGCCGAAGCTGGCCGATCTCGGCCTCGCACCGCTGTCCGGCGGGCCGGAGGCGATGCGCGACCGGGCCGAGAAGGACATCGCGAAGTACGCGGCCCTGGTGCGCGCCGCCGGCGCGACCGCCGATTGAGGGGAATGCCGACGATGCCGACAGCGGCCCACGAAACCATCGCCCGCAGCTTGTGGGAGGCGGCCGCCACGCGCCGGCCGATCCCGCCGGTGCGCGCCGCCGCGGCGCAGGCCGGGATCCCGGTCGACGCCGAGCAGGCGTATGCGATCCAGCGCATCAACCGCGACCGCCGCCTGCGCGGCGGCGACCGCGTCGTCGGCCGCAAGATCGGGCTGACCGCAAAGGCGGTGCAGGCGCAGCTCGGTGTCGACGTGCCCGACTTCGGCGACCTGTGGGCGAGCACGTCGTACGGCGACGGCGACGAGATACCGATCGGCGCGCTGATCCAGCCCAAGGTCGAGGCCGAAGTCGCGCTGGTGCTCGGCCGCGACCTCGACGAAGTCGATGCGACCGTAGCCGACGTGATCCGGGGCACCGAGTTCGCGCTCGCCGCACTCGAAATCGTCGACAGCCGCATCGCGTACTGGCAGATCGGCCTGTTCGACACGATCGCCGACAACGCGTCGGCGGCGGCCTTCGTGCTGGCCGGCGACCCGGCGCGTCTGGACGGCATCAAGCTGCGCGACGCACGCATGTCGCTGCTGCGCAACGACGCACCGGCGAGCGAAGGCGTCGGCCACGCCTGCCTGGGCCACCCGCTGAACGCCGCCGCCTGGCTGGCGCGCGCGCTGGCGCGGGCCGGGCAGCCGCTGCGCGCCGGCGACATCGTGCTCACCGGCGCGCTCGGGCCGATGGTGCCGGCGCAGGCCGGCGATCGCTTCGAGGCGACGATCGACGGCCTGGGCCGGATCGCCGTGCGCTTTGTTTGATGGGCAGCGGGTCATGGGCGATGGCGGCGGCGCGATGACGATGAAGCGGCTCGACGGCCGCAAGGTGATCGTCACCGGCGGCGCCGGCGGCATCGGTGCGGCCTGTGCGAGGCGCTATGCGGCCGAAGGCGCACAGGTCGCGATCGGCGACATCGACCTTGACCGCGCGCAGGTCGTGGCGGCCGAGGTCGGCGGCATCGCCGAACGCTGCGACCACACCGATGCCGCGCAGTGCGCACGGCTGGTACAGGTGGCGCTCGACCGCTTCGGCGCCGTCGACGCTCTGCACAACAACGCCGGCATCGGCTGGACCGGGGCCTTCGACGCGATCGACGCTGCGCAGGCGCGGCGCCTGCTCGACGTGCTGCTGGTCGGTCCGGTGCTGATGACGCAGGCCGCCCTGCCGGCGCTGCGCCGGGCGGCGGCCGCGCGAGGCGATGCGGCACTGCTCTTCACGGCGTCCGGCCTCGGGCTGCACGGCCGGCCGCGCATCAGCCTGTACGCCGCGGCCAAACACGGCGTGATCGGGCTGATGCGCAGCCTGGCGCTCGAACTCGGGCCGGAAGGCATCCGCGTCAATGCCGTCTGCCCGGGGATCGTCGACACGCGGATGGTGCGCACGACCACCGCCGCCTGGGGCGAGACCGACCAGGTGCTGGCGGCGTTCCGCGATGCGAGCCCGCTGCGCCGCGACGTGAGCACCGACGACGTCGCCGCATCGGCCGCGTTCCT
This sequence comes from Burkholderiales bacterium, assembly GCA_017302495.1. Lineage (GTDB taxonomy): Bacteria > Pseudomonadota > Gammaproteobacteria > Burkholderiales > Burkholderiaceae_C > Rubrivivax. The sequence continues at coordinate 6,283 of JAFLDG010000137.1, read as the reverse complement.
GTTGTCGGGCGACGCGCGCAGCCTGACCGGCACCGCGCTGCTGGTCGACGCCGGCGCGCACGAGGCCTGATCTCTCGCGCTCCCCGGCTCCGTGCGGGCGCGCTCGGCGGGACAGCGCGCCATGCGCGGGCTCGACGGCCGGGCCGCGACGAAGCGGCGCGCGGACGAACGTCCGCTCAACCGGCCAGCAGGCTCGCCGCGAGCCGGTTGTGCCGCTCCAGGTGCACCGGCAAGTCGATCGTCGCGAGTTGCCCGTCGCGCACGACGATGCGGCCGTTGACGACCGTGTGCCGCACGCGCGGCACGTGACAGAAGAACAGCGCGGCCAGCGGGTCGTGATGCGCTCCGGCGACGCCGACGTCGTCCAGCGGTACGGTGACGACATCGGCGCTCATGCCCGGCGCCAGCGCACCGATGTCGTCGCGGTTCAGCACCCTCGCGCCGCCGAGCGTGGCGATCTCGAGCACCTCGCGCGCGGTCAGCGCCGACGGGCCCTTGACCGGGCCGTGCGCGACGCGCTGCAGCAGCAGCGCCAGCCGCGCCTCGCCGAGCATGTGACCCGCATCGTTGCTGGCCGAACCGTCGACCGCGATCGACACCGGCACGCCGGCATCGCGCAGCGCGCGGATCGGCGCGACGCCCGAGGCCAGCCGCATGTTGCTGCCGGGGCAATGCGCGATGCCGGTGCCGGTGCGGGCGAAGAGATCGATCCCCGCCGCATCCAGCTTGACGCAGTGCGCGTGCCAGACGTCGGGGCCGACCCATCCCAGCTGCTCCGCATACTCGGCCGGCGTGCAACCGAACTTCTCGCGCGTGTAGGCGATGTCGTTGTCGTTCTCGGCCAGGTGGGTGTGCAGCGACACGCCCTTCTCTCTGGCCAGCAGCGCGGCATCGCGCATCAGCCCGCGGCTCACCGAGAACGGGCTGCACGGCGCGACGACGATGCGGGTCATCGCGTGCCGGTGCGGGTTGTGCCAGGCGTCGATCAGCCGCTGCGCATCGGCCAGGATCGCGGCCTCGTCCTCGACCACCGAATCCGGCGGCAGGCCGCCCTTCGATTCGCCGACGCTCATCGCGCCGCGCGCGGCATGGAAGCGCATGCCGATCGCCCGCGCCGCCTCGATCGTGTCGTCGAGCGTCACGCCGTTCGGGAACAGGTACAGGTGGTCGCTGCTCGTCGTGCAGCCCGACAGCAGCAGCTCGGCCATCGCCGTCTGCGTCGAGACGTAGGCCATCTCCGGCGTCAGCTTCGCCCAGATCGGGTACAGCGTCTTCAGCCAGCCGAAGAGTTCGGCGTCCTGCGCCGCCGGCACCGCGCGCGTCAGCGTCTGGTAGAAGTGGTGGTGGGTGTTGACGAGGCCGGGGATCACGACCTGGCCGCGGGCGTCGATCACCTCGTCGGCGTCGGCCGGCAGCTGCACGGTCGCGCCGACGGCCTCGATCACGCCGTCGCGCGCGAACACCGCCCCGTCGGCGATCTCGCGCCGCTGCGCGTCCATCGTGACCAGCAGCGTCGCGTGGCGGATCAGCAGCGTCGCCATCGCATCGGTCCGCGCCTGCGCTCAACCGCCGGCCGGCTTCGGCGGCGGCGGGTCGCTCCAGAGCCGGCCGCCGGTGGCCCAGTCGTGGCGCTCGACGTCGCGGAAGACGATGTCGACGGCATCCGGCGAGCCGCCGAGCGTCTTCACGCAGGCCTCGGTCAGCGCCGCGGCGAGCGCGCGCTTCTGCTCGACCGTGCGGCCGGCGAACAGTTCGACATGCAGGGTGGGCATCGGTGTGTGCTCCTCGTCAGTCCTCGAAACCCGGCGAAAGCCGGCGCGCACGGCGCAGCAGCGCGGGCCATTCGACGTCGCCGTCCCACTCGCTGCCGTCGCCGACCCATTGACTGTACGTGCGTCGGGCCAGTTCGGCCGGCACGCCGAGATTCGCGCCGCCGGCCGCGGCCAGCGCGCGCAGCTGCGCGCGCGCGGCGCGCTCCAGCAGGTGCATCAGCATGAAGGCTTCGGCGACGGTACGGCCGACGACCAGCGGACCGTGGTGCTCGAGCAGCAGGCCGTCGAGGCTGCCGAGCGCGGCGACCAGGCGGCGCTGCTCGTCGGCCCCGAGCGCGAGCCCTTCGTAGGCATGGCGGCCGAGCCGGCCGTGCAGCCGCATCGCCCACTGCGAGGTCGGCTCGAGGCCGCCCGGCAACGCGCACAGCGCGACGGCCCACGGCGAATGCAGGTGGATCACGCATTCGACCTCGGGCCGCGCGGCGTGCACCGCACCGTGGATCGCGAAGCCGCTCGGGTTCACCGGCGCCCCGGTGCCGTCGACGACGCGGCCGGCGGTGTCGACCGCGACCAGGTTGCTCGCCGTGACCTCGTCGAACAGCAGACCGAAGCGGTTGATCAGGTAGTGCCCGGGCTGGCCCGGCACGCTCGCCGACAGGTGGGTGTAGACCGTGTCGTCCCAGCCGTTCAGCGCGGCGAGGCGATACGCGCAGGCGAGGTCGCGGCGGACCTCGCCCTCGCTTCTCGGCGGCCTCGGGTTCAATGCGCTTCCGCGGTCTTCGCCGCCTCGATCGCATCGGCCGTGTCGCCCTTCGCGCCGTTGAAGAAGATGTTCAGCGCCACCGCCGAGATCGCCGTCAGCAGGATGCCGCTCTCGAGCAGCGGGTGCAGGCCGTGCGCCATCTGCTGCATCCAGCGCGGCGCGACCAGCGGGATCAGGCCGAAGCCGATCGACAGCGCGACGATGTACAGGTTGTGCCGGTTGCCCTTGAAGTCGACGTTGGCGAGGATCCGGATGCCGGTCGCCGCGACCATGCCGAACATCACCAGCCCGGCGCCGCCGAGCACGAAGGTCGGGATCGATTCGACGAAGGCCGCCATCTTCGGCAGCATGCCCAGGATCAGCATGATCACGCCGCCGGCGACGCAGACCCAGCGGCTGCGCACGCCGGTGACGCCGACTAAGCCGACGTTCTGGCTGAAGCTGGTGTACGGGAAGGTGTTGAACACGCCGCCGATCAAGGTGCCCAGGCCGTCGGTGCGCAACCCGGCGGTCAGCTCGGCCTGGCCGATCTTCTTGCCGGTGATCTCCGACAGCGCGAGGAACATGCCGGTCGACTCGATCATCACGACGATCATCACCAGCGTCATCGTCAGGATCATCACCAGGTCGAAGGTCGGAAGCCCGAACGCGAACGGCGTGACCACGTCGAACCAGTGCGCCTTGCCGACCTTGTCGAAGTTCATCTTGCCCATCGCGATCGCCACCGCGCAGCCGGCGACGATGCCCAGCAGCACCGAGATGTTGGCGACGAAGCCCTTCGCGTACTTGACCAGCAGCAGGATGAACACCAGCACCGCGCCGGCGATGGCCAGGTTGTCGAGCGCGCCGTAGGCCGGGTTGTCGACCATCGGGATCGGCCCGGGCAGGCGCATTGCCGGCGCGCTGGCACCGGCGGCCGCGGCCGACGCCGCCGCCGCGGCGTGGCTGGCCTTGGCCGTCTCGACCATCGCCGCCAGCTTCGGCACGTCGGGGCTTTGCGCCAGGAACGCCGGCCCGCCCGTCGCCCAGCCGACGCCGACGCGCATCAGGCTGATGCCGATGATCGCGATGATCGTGCCGGTGACCACCGGCGGGAAGAAGCGCAGCAGCCGGCCGACCAGCGGCGCGATGATCATCGAGACGATGCCGGCGCCGATGATCGCGCCGAAGATCGCGCGCGCGCCGTCGACCCCCGGCTGCGCGTTCGCGAACGCCACCATCGGCCCGACCGCGGCGAAGGTGACGCCCATCATCACCGGCAGCTTGATGCCGAACCAGCGGGTGACGCCGAAGCTCTGGATGATCGTGACGATGCCGCAGGCGAACAGGTCGGCGCTGATCAGCAGCGCGACCTGCTCGGGCGAGAGCTTCAGCGCCCGGCCGACGATCAGCGGCACCGCGATCGCGCCGGCGTACATCACCAGCACATGCTGCAGGCCGAGCGCGGTGAGGCGGCCGAGCGGCAGTTTCTCGTCGACCGGGTGGACGCCGGACGGTGCGGTGGCGGTGGCGGTGTTCAAGGGGTGGTCTCCTCGGTGGTCAGGGTGAGCGGGCGGCCGCCGCTGCCCCGGCCGGCGCCGGGACGTCGGCGGCGCGCCCGTGCGGGCGCGGCCGAAGGCCGTCGGGGATCGGTCAGTTCGTCGGGGCGCCAGCTTCGTACCAGCGCTTGATCAGCTCGCGCTCGGCGTCGGTGATCTGGGTCGCGTTGTTCAGCGGCATCAGCTTCAGCACCGACGCCTGCTGGTAGACCGCCTGCGCATGCTGCTTCAGCAGCTCGGGCGTGTGCAGCGCGACGTTCTTCTGCTGCACCTGCGCGTTGTGGCACATCGCGCAGCGCTGTTCGATCACCGGCTGCACCTGCGCGTAGCCGGCCGGCTTGGCGGCGGCGGCCTTGGCCGCGGCCTTGGCCTCGGCACTTTGCGGCGGCGGCGCCAGCCAGAACGCAAGCCCCACCAGCACGAGCGTGCCGACGACCGCGTGTTCCCACGGCGCGCGCCGGTGCTCGACATGCGCCTTGTGGCGGGCGACGAAGCTGTGGCGGATCAGCGCGCCGGCCAGCATCAGCAGCACCAGCACGAGCCAGTTGTTCGGCCCCGAGTACAGCCAGCCGTAATGGTTGGACAGCATCGCCACGATCACCGGCAGCGTGAAGTAGGTGTTGTGCACGCTGCGTTGCTTGCCGCGCTGGCCGTGCACCGGATCCGGGTTGCGGCCGGCGCGCAGGTCGGCCACCACGGTGCGCTGCCCGGGGATGATCCAGAAGAACACGTTCGCGCTCATCGCGGTGGCGAGCATCGCGCCGACGAGCAGGAACGCGGCGCGGCCGGCGAACAGCTGGCACGCGAGCCACGACGCGAACACGACGAAGACGAAGACGAGAACGCCGACGACCAGGTCGCCGTTCTTCTTCTGCCCCAGTGTGCGGCAGATGCCGTCGTAGATGAACCAGAACGCGACCAGGAAGCCGAGCGCGGCGCCGATGGCCGCCGCCGGCGACCAGTCGTGCACGCTCTTGTCGATCAGGAAGCTGCCGGCGTTGAACAGGTACAGCACGGTGAAGAGGGCGAAGCCGGTGAGCCAGGTGCTGTAGCTTTCCCAGTAGCTCCAGTGCAGGTTCTCCGGCAGCGGCCGCCAGCGCGGCGCGACCATGTACTTGTTCGAGTGGTAGAAGCCGCCGCCGTGCACGGCCCACATCTCGCCGTCGACGCCCTTGTCCTTCAGCTCCTTGTCCTGCGGCTTGCTCAGGCTGTTGTCGAGCAGCACGAAGTAGAACGACGAGCCGATCCACGCGATCGCGGTGATGACATGGGCCCAGCGCAGCAGCAGGTTGACCCAGTCGAGGAGATAGCCTTCCATCCGTTCCTCCTGTCCTGCTCACCACCGCGGGCGCTCTGAGCAGGCTGCCTGGGTCGCGCACAAGGCCGGCGGGAACCGGCGGCCTGCGCCGCTGCGACGTGTATGCGAAACTGTATACAGTTTGCCGCGCACCGGAACCCGGGTTTACCCGGACCCGCCGGCGGGCTGCTGCAGCAGCTGCGCCGCGACCGCGACCGCGATCACTTCGGGCTCCTTGCCGGCGATGCCGGGCACGCCGATCGGGCAGGTGATGCGCGCCAGCTCGGCCGCGCCGAAACCGCGCGCCTCGAGGCGGTGGCGGAAGGTCGCCCACTTCGTCCGGCTGCCGATCAGGCCGACGAACGGCAGGTCGTCGCGCTCGCGTTGCCGCTTCAGGCAGGCGGCGACGATGTCCAGGTCCTCGGCGTGGCTGAAGCTCATGATCAGCACGCGCGAGCCGGCGGCCAGCGCCGGCACCGCCGCCTGCACCGGGTCGGAATGCTCGGCCAACGCGTTCGCCGGCAGCTCGGCCGGGAAGATCCCGTCGCGGCTGTCGATCCAGTGCGTGCGCACCGGCAACGTGCCGAGCAGCTGCACGATCGCGCGGCCGACATGGCCGCCGCCGAACAGCGCCACCGGCAGCTGCGCCTGCAGCTCGGTTTGCGCCTGCGCGCGCAGCCGGTCGCGATCGGCCGCCATCAGCGGCTCGAACTCGAGAAACACGACGCCGCCGCAACACTGGCCGAGCGCGGGCCCGAGGGCGAAGCGCCGGCGCCGCTCGGCCGGCCGGCCGGCGAGCAGCGCGCGGGCGTGCGCGATCGCCTCGAACTCGAGGTGGCCGCCGCCGATCGTGCCGACGACCGCGTCGGCGAACACCGCCATCCAGGCGCCGGGCTCGCGCGGCCCCGAGCCC
>JAFLDG010000136.1 GCA_017302495.1 Burkholderiales bacterium | reverse complement strand
CCCACACCCGAGGTGCTTCCCCCATGGAAACGATGATCCGAATTCAGGCCGTGCGGCCCATGTGCGTGCGCGGCTTCCCCGTCGTCGCTGGCGCAACCGTCGAGGTTTCCTCGGCCGATGCGGCATCGGCGATCGACTCGGGCCGCGCGCGCCTCGCCGACCCGGCCGACGCTGCGCGGCTGGCCGCGGTGCGCGAGGCGCAGGCCCGGCGCGCGATGGGCGCCGGCTGGCCGAGGGCCGCGTGATCGTGGCGGCAGTGGGCGTGTCGAGATCGGCAGCACGTCCACGGGCCGGATCGCTCAACCATGCCGATCGCCGGCTGCCGGGCAACCGGCCAGCGCCCGCCGGCCCGGCCTGTACCACGCGCCCGGACCTGGACGCGGAGGGCGGCCGGCGCAGGGGCCGCGTTTTTCCATGACCGAGGCCGCCGCGATGTTCAAGCTGCGGCTGTTGCGTGCAGCCCTGATCGATGGCCGCCGCGTTGTCGCTGGAACCGTCGTCGCGGTCAGCGCGCCGCAGGCCGCCGAGCTGATCACCGGCGGCGATGCGATGCTGACCGACGACCGCGACCTGCCGCGCCTGTGTGCCGCGCTCGGCCTGCAAAACGGCCAGCGCCGGCCGCTGTCGCAACCTGGTGGCAGCGCCGCGCCGCGCACTTGACTCACGAGGGGGCTCCCATGACCGACACCCGCCTGCGCGTCCTGCTCACGGCCGAAGACCGCACGGGCGGCGCCTTCGCACGGCTGCGACAAGATCTGATCGGCGTGCAGGCCACCGCCGCGACGGCGGGCAAGGCGCTGGCATCGGTGCTCGGCCCGCTGGCCGGCGCGGCAAGCCTGAGCGCCATCGTCGGCTTCACGAAGCGCACCATCGACGGCATCGATGCGCTGAACGACCTGCGCACTGCCGTGGGCGGCACGGTTGAGTCCCTGTCCGCGCTCGAAGACATCGCCGCCCGCGGCGGCGGCAACCTGGACACCGTATCGACCGCCATCCTCACGCTGACCCGTCGCATCAACGAAGCGGCCGACCCGGCCAGCGAAGCGGCGCGGCTGTTCAAGGCGCTAGGTCTGAACGTGCAGGAGCTGCGCAAGCTGGACGACCCAGCCGCACAGCTGCAGCTGGTGGCGCGCAGCCTGGGCCAGTTCGCCGACGATGCCGCGAAGGGCCAGTTCCAGCTTGCCGTGCTCGGCAAGTCCACCCGTGACACGGCGAAGTTCATGGCCGACCTGGCCGCCGCTGGCGAGTTGGTCGGCAAGGTGACCAAGGAGCAGGCAGACGAGGTTCAGAGGCTCAATGACCAGCTCGACGGCTTGCAGAAGGACCTGATCGACATTTCGCGCCTGGCGGCCGGTCCCGTGGTCTCTGCGCTGAACCAGCTCAGTGCGGAGGTCAAGGGGCTGGCCACGGACACGACCGGCCTGCTGAGCGTGCTGCCGAAGGTCCTGGCGCCGCAACTTCTCATTGCGGGCCAGCTCGGCAAGGTTGTGCGCGGCACCCGCGAAGGCGGCGCCACGGGCACGTGGGACGAACCGCCACCGAGCGCCGGCGGCCGGCCATCGCTCAAGGCCGGGCTGGATGCAGCCCTGGGCGCGCGGCCCAAGAAGGGCGCGGCGAAATCGCCGTGGTCGCTGGATGCGTGGCTGCTCGACGTGCAGCGCACCGTCGACCGCGCCTTCCTTGAGGCCGATTCGCGCGCCGCCGACCAGCAGCGCGCCATGCTCGAGAAGCGGCAGGAGACGGCCGAGCAGATGCTCGACGAGCTGCTCAACGCCAACGCCCGCGCCACCGTCGCGCTGGTGGCCGACGAGCGCCAGCGCGGCCAGGCGCTCATCGCCATCGACACGCAGGTGCAGTTGCGCAAGCTGGCGGCGCTGGAGGTGTACGGCGAACAGTACATGGCCATGCACGACCAGATCCTGCAGGCCGAGCAGCTGGCGCTGCGCCAGCTCGACGCCGACCTGGCCAAGAGCCAGGAGACGGGCAAGACCGTGGCCGACGACATCGGCCTCGTGTTCGCGTCGGCCGCGGGCAAGGCCATCACCGAGTGGACCAGCTTCCGCGGCTTGCTGAAGGCCATCGGGCAGGACATCCTGCAAGTGGCCGTTAAGGCCACCGTCACCGACCCGCTGAGCAAGCTGGTGAGCGGCGGTCTGGGCGGCGGCTTCAACTTCGGAAGCCTACTCGGGCTCATCCCGGCATTCGACACGGGGACCGCCTATGTGCCGCGCGACATGTTGGCCATGGTGCACAAGGGCGAACGCATCGTGCCTGCCGCCGAGAACCGCGCCGGCGGTGCCGGGGTGACGGTGGTTCAGTACAACAACATCGGCGCCGGCGTGGGCCGCCACGAGGTGATGGCCGCCATGGCTCACGCCAAGGATGCCGCGGTGGCCGCGGTGGCCGACGCCGCCCGCCGGGGCCGCTCGGCGCCCGCTTGACCGTTAAGCATAACGGCGCCAGAATCGACGCCGCGATGGCAGCGGCGAAGTCAACGGCCCAGCGGCAACGTGAGTTCCTCGAGCGCAAGCTGAGGCTGGGCGAGACCGCCGTGCGCGGCATCTTTGCGCACCCCGACGATCACGCACCCATCAAGGCTTACGCCGGCAAGCTGCGGCGTAAGCGCCAGAAAGGAGGCGGCACGCCGCCGGCGAGCGGCTGAGTGTCAAAGGCGCGGCTGGCGCGGGGTAGGGCCCGCACCAGCCGCTAACCACGTCACACCCCTAGGAGGTGAAACCATGGCTACGAAGAATTGTTCCACGTCGGCAGACGCCCAACTGCAGGCGGCCGGCTACCTGTTGAGCGAGGTTGCGTCCATGCTGCGCATTGCTTTCGACCTGACGCACGCGGCCGTGCAGGAACCCGAACCAGCATCGCACCTGCTCGCCCTGGCCGCGATGATTTCTCAGATCGGCGCGATGGCGGACCGTGCGGGCGCCGCCTGCGGCCACGGCCGCGCGCAGGACCCCGATGACTGGCTACTGTCGCCGCGCGCTGCCGAGCAACTGCGCGTCCTACGGGAGATTGGATGATGAATACCGCAATCGAGACTTCGGCAATAGAAGCCCGGGCTCGCCGCGCCGCTCGGGCGGCCGGCTACACGGCTCGCAAGTCGCGCCGCCGGTGCCGCAGCGAATAGCGCCGCGCGGCACCACGCTCGAAAGCCCGCCTTAGGCGGGCTTTTTCGTGGCCGCTGGTGCCCTTGGATCAACCGGCACCTGATCGGCGCCCCTGGATCGTTCTGGCGGGGCGGCGGTGGGCGGTGAACTGCTGGCCCCGCACGCTGGTAGCGGCTCGACTCGTCGCGCGTCAGGTTCGGCGGGGGTTGTGGTCGAACGATGCGACCGCAACGAAGGCTCGGGGTCGGGGGGCCCGCACACTGCGCGCCGCTACACCACCGCAACACGTTAAACTTGCGACCTGTATCGCCGTGCTGCGCAGCGTATCTTGCGGCTTGACATGGTGGGGGTCGTTGGTTCGAGTCCAATCGCGCCTACCAGATGCGACAGGCCGTCCCGCCTCGGCGGCGGTCAGTGCTCCCGGAAACCGCGCCGGACCGACGTCGTCAGCGGGCCGACCAGCAGGCGGGCGAGCGTGGTCTTGCCCGAGCCGTTGGCCCCGACGAGCGCGAGCACCTGGCCCGGCTGCAGCGCGAAGGACACGCCGGCGATCACCGGCCGCGCAGCGCCGGGCGGCGTGTAGACCAGGTTCTCGACCTCGAGCCGGCCGCCCGGCCGCGGCAGCGGCGTGAGCGCCGGGCCGTCGTCGGCGGCCAGCAGCGGCCGCAGCCGGCCGAAGGCGGCGCGCGCGTCGACCAGCGACTTCCAGCCGCCGATCAGCTGCTCCACCGGTGCGAGCGCGCGGCCGAGGATGATGGTCGCCGCCAGCGTGACGCCGGCGGTCGCGTTGTCGGCGATGACGAGGTAGGCGCCGACGCCGAGCATCGCGATCTGCACCATCTGCCGCGTGACGCGGCTGGTCGCGCCGATCAGGCTGCTGCGCCGGCTGACGCCGAGTTGCACGCCGTGGCTGCGCCGCGTCATTCGCCCCCAGCGCGCCGTGACCGCGTCGGCCATGCCGAGCGCGGTCACGGTCTCGGCCTTGCGCAGCGCGTCGTCGACGAAGCGGGCCGTGTCGCGGTGGCCGTCGTGCAGCGCGGCCAGGCTGTCGCGTGTCATGCGCTCGTTCAGCCAGGCCAGCAGCAGCAGGAAGGCGGCCGAGAGCGTCGCGACGCCGCCGAGCACCGGGTGGAAGAGGCAGATCACGACCAGGTAGATCACGATCCACGGCGCGTCGAACAGCGCGACGATGCCGGTGCCCGAAAGAAAGCTGCGCAGCGTGGCGAGGTCGCGCATGCCCTCGGTCTGGGGCGCGCTGCCCGGCGTCGAGACCAGCCGGCCGAGCAGGCGCGGCCCGTGCTGCTGCTCGAGCGCGATGCCGACCGCGGCCAGCGTACGCGAGCGGTAGTTCTCGAGGAAACCCATCGTCAGCAGCGTGGCGGTGGCGATGATCGCGAGCATCACCAGCGTCTCGACGCTGCGCGTCGACAGCACGCGGTCGAACACCTGCAGCATGAACAGCGACGGCGTCAGCAGCGCGAGATTGATCGCGAGGCTGAAACCGAGCGCGGTGCCGAGGGGCTGGCGCAGCGCGGAGACGAAGGACGGGCTCATCGGGGCGATGGTCGGGCGGGACGATGATCGCGGCTGCATTGTCGGTGCAAGGCCGGCGCCGAAGAAGGCCGGGCCGCGGCGGGCCCACAATGTTGTGCACGGACCGCGGCGGTGTGTGTTCGGGCGGCACGGAATCGTCACCATGAGGCTGCTGTTCGTCCACCAGAACTTTCCGGGCCAGTTCCGCCACCTGGCGGCGGCGTTCGCGGCCGACGGGAACGCGCAGGTCGTGGCCATCGGCGACCACGCCAACGTCGGCCGGCTGCCGGCGCCGGCGAACATCGAGCGCCTGAGCTACCGCCCGGCCCGGGCGCCGACGAAGGGCGTGCATCCCTACCTGCGCCAGGTCGAAGCGGCGGTGCTGCGCGGCCAGGCGGTCGCACGCCAGGCAGTGGAGCTGCGCCGGCGCGGCTTCGTGCCCGACCTGATCTGCGTGCACGCCGGATGGGGCGAGGGTCTGTATCTGCGCGACATCTTCCCGGCGAGCCGCATCCTCGGCTACCTCGAGTTCTACTACCACGCCTTCGGTGCCGACGTCGGCTTCGATCCCGAGTTCCCGGCCACGCTGGACGACCAGTTGCGGATCCGCACCTGGAACATGACCCACCAGGCGACCTTCTTCGCCGTCGACCGGGGCCTCGCGCCGACGCGCTGGCAGGCGGGCACCTTTCCGGCCGCGATGCAGCCGCGCATCAGCGTCATCCACGACGGCATCGACACGCGCCGGCTCGTGCCGGACGCCCGGGCCCGGTTCGCGCTGGCCGACGGGCGCACGCTCGGCTGCGGCGACGAGGTCGTGACCTTCGTCAGCCGTGGTCTCGAGCCGTACCGCGGCTTCCACGTCTTCATGCGGGCGCTGCCGGAGCTGATGCGCCGGCGGCCGGCCGCGCAGATCGTGATCGTCGGCGGCGACACGCCGAGCTACGGCCGGCGGCCGAGCGACGCGCCGAACTGGCGCGTCAAGCTGCTCGCCGAACTCGGCGACCGCGTCGACACGCGCAGGCTGCACTTCACCGGCAAGCTGGCCCACGATGCCTTCGTCGCCTTGCTGCGCATCAGCCGCGCACACGTCTACCTGACCTATCCGTTCGTGCTGTCCTGGTCGCTGCTCGAGGCGATGGCCGTCGGCGCGCCGGTGGCCGCTTCGGCCACCGCGCCGGTCACCGAAGTGATCGGGCACGAAGCCAACGGGCTGCTGTTCGACTTCTTCGACCGCGACGCGCTGGTCGCGAGCGTGTGCCGGCTTCTCGACGACGCCGAACTGCGGCGTACCCTGGGCGCGGCCGGCCGGGCGACCGTGGTCGACCGCTACGATCTCGAGACCGTCTGCCTGCCGGCGCAGCGGCGGCTGATCGGGAACCTGCTGCACGCGGGGCGCGGCCCGGCCGCGCACGGCGACGACCGGCTCGGGCATGGAGCCGCCACAAATTGAACCGTCACCACCCCATTCAGGGGGATTGCCGCTGCAGCGATCCGGGGGGCAGCATCACTTTCTACGCAGACGCCGCGATCGCGGCCCGAACCCACCCGCCGGCCGGGCAGGGTCAACTGAACCGATACCGATGAGCGGGGAACGCACATGGCATCCATCTACGGCAACAGCACCTGGACGAACGTCGGCACCGCGCCGACCGGCAGCGCGGAGGTCAACGGGCTGCTCGTCGGTTACAAGTGGGGCGGCGGCCTGGGCACCGGTGCCACGATCACTTACAGCTTCCCGACCAACTTCAGCGTCACGAGCAACTTCCTCGGCCTGGGCACCGGCTCGTTCGCCTACTCGGGCTGGGCCGACGACGGCGGTCAGGCGCTGAGCGCGGCGCAGGTGACCGCAGCCCGGACGGCGTTGCAGAAGTGGGGCAACGTCGCCAACATCAACTTCGTCGAGATCGCCGACACGCCCGACACCAACGGCCTTCCGTTCGCCGACAACAGCTCGGTCGGCGACCTCCGCTTCGCGATGTCGAACGAGCCGGGCACGGCCGAGGTGGCCGACTTCCCCGGCGGCATCAACGGCACCGGCGCCGGCTCGCCGGGCGACATCTGGTTCAACAAGACCGACTTCAACAACCCGAACGTCGGCACCTACGCCTTCTACACCTTCATGCACGAGATCGGGCATGCGCTCGGGCTCGAGCACCCGCACGACAACTGGGACAGCGACACGATGCCGATCGGCACCGATGCGCTGAAGTACTCGATCATGAGCTATCGGGACTTCGTCGGCGACAACACCGGCTCGGTCGGCTCGAGCTTCTTCCCGACCGGGCCGATGCTGTACGACATCCTGGCGATCCAGGCCCTGTACGGCGCCAACTGGAGCTACAACAGCGGCAACAACACCTACAGCTGGGCGGCCGGCGCGACGGTCTACGAAGCGATCTGGGACGGCGGCGGCATCGACACGATCACGGCGTCGAACCAGAACCAGAGCGTGATCCTGCACCTGACCTCGGGCATCTACAGCACGATCGGTGCGTCGATGTCGGACACGAACGCGAACGTCCGCAACAACCTGGTGGTCGCGTTCAACGCCTGGATCGAGAACGCGACGGGCTCGGGCTTCAACGATGAGCTCTACGGCAACACGCAGGGCAACGTGCTGCAGGGCCTGGGCGGCAACGACACGATGCGCGGCTCCGAGTGGGGCGACCGCGCCATCGACGGCAACGACACGATGTACGGCGGCGGCGGCGACGACTTCATGGGCGGCCACGACGGCAACGACTGGATGTACGGCGACGCCGGCAACGACAGCGTGATCGGCGACGGCGGCAGCGACGTCGTCAGCGGCGGCACCGGCAACGACTGGGTCGTCGGCGACTACACCGACGGCGCCGGCAACGGCAACGACGTGCTGTACGGCAACGACGGCGCCGACACGCTCGAAGGCGGTACCGGCAACGACACGCTGTACGGCGGTAACGACAACGACTACCTGTACGGGCAGTCGGGCAACGACTTCCTGGACGGCGAGGCCGGCAACGACACGCTGCAGGGGGGATTCTCGACAGACACGGTCAACGGCGGCATCGGCAACGACCGGATCCAGATCCTCGACGGCGAGTTCATCGACGTGGTCGACGGCGGCGCCGATACCGACACGCTCGACATGACGACGGTGACGACGGCGATCACCTTCAACGCGTTGACCGGGACGTACCAGGGGTCGGTGTTCGGCGATTTGGCGCGCACGCACGTCGGCATCGAGATCTTCCGCTCCGGCTCGGGCAACGACACGATCCGCTCGAACGGCTCGGGCCAGTACTGGGCCGGCGCGGGCAACGACACGGTCTATGCGGGCCTCGGCACGCCGGAGGTGCTCGACGGCGGCACCGGCGTGGACACGCTCGACACCACCTCGTTCGGCGGCGGCTTGGCCTACACGATCAACCTGGTGACCGGCGCGACGAACTACGTCGGCGAGGCATTCACGAACTTCGAGAACCTGGTCAGCGGCAGTACGGTCGACACCGTGACCGGCACCGGCGTGGCGAACGCGATCTCCACGGGTACCGGCAACGACACGGTCGATGCCGGCGGCGGCAACGACCTGGTGAACGGCGAAGAGGGTGCGGACTCGCTGCGCGGCGGCAGCGGCAACGACACGGTGTGGGGCGCGGGTTCGACCGTCGACACCGATCTCGGCGACCGGCTCTTCGGCGACGACGGCGACGACCTGATCGGCGGCTCCTACGGTGCCGACTTCATCGACGGCGGCACCGGCAACGACCAGTTGTTCGGCGACGAAGGCAACGACACGGTGACCGGCGGCGACGGCAACGACCTCGTGCGCGGCGACTGGGGCTGGGGCGAAGACCTCGCCGGCGCCGATTCGCTGACCGGCGGCAGCGGCAACGACACGCTGATCGGCGGTGGCGGCAACGACACGCTGCTCGGCGGCTTCGCGACCGATACGGTCAACGGCGGCGACGGCGACGACCTGATCCGGATCCTCGACGGCGAATACATCGACGTGGTCGACGGCGGCATCGGCACCGACACGCTCGACATGACCGCGGTGGCGACGGCGATCACCTTCAACGCGCTGACGGGTTCGTACCAGGGGTCGGTGTTCGGCGACGTGGCGCGCACGCACGCCGGTATCGAGATCTTCCGCGCCGGTTCGGGCAACGACACGATCCGCTCGAATGGCTCGGGCCAGTACTGGGCCGGTGACGGCAACGACACCGTCTATGCCGGGCTCGGCACGCCGGAGGTGCTCGACGGCGGCGCCGGGACCGACACGCTCGACACCACCTCGTTCGGCGGCGGCTTCGACTACACGATCAACCTCGTGACCGGCGCGACGAACTACCCCGGCGAAGCGTTCACGAACTTCGAGAACCTCAGCAGCGGCGGCACGGTCGACACGGTCACCGGCACCGGCGCGGCGAACGTGATCCTGACCGGCGCCGGCAACGACACCGTGAACGCCGGCGGCGGGGACGACCTGGTCAACGGCGAAGAAGGCGCGGACTCGCTGCGCGGCGGCAGCGGCAACGACACGCTGTGGGGCGCGAGCTCGACCGTCGTGGCCGATGTCGGGGATCGGCTGTTCGGCGACGGCGGCAATGATCTGATCGGCGGCTCCTACGGCGCGGACCACGTCGACGGTGGCGGCGGCAGCGACCAGCTGTACGGCGACGACGGCAACGACACCGTGCTCGGCGGCGGCGGCAACGACTACCTGCGCGGCGACTGGGGCGGGGGCTTCGATTTCGCCGGCGCCGACTCGCTGAACGGCGGCAGCGGCAACGACACGATGATCGGCGGCGGCGGCAACGACACGCTGATCGGCGGTACCGGCACCGACTCGATGAGCGGCGGCACCGGCGACGACCGCTACGGCGTCGATGCAACGACCGATGTCATCGTCGAAGGCGCAGGCGAGGGCACCGACAGCGTCGATTCGACGGCCGCCAGCTACACCCTGGCCGGTAACGTCGAGAACCTGGCCAACAAGCTCGGTTCCGGCACGCAGACCGGCACCGGCAACGGGCTCGACAACACCATGACCGGCGCCGGCGCCGATGACGACCTGCTCGGCCTCGGCGGCAACGACAACCTTTCGGGGGGCGCCGGCGACGATTCGCTCAGCGGTGGCGACGGCAACGACACGCTCAATGGCGGCGCGGACAACGACAGCCTGCTCGGCGGCGCGGGTGACGACTCGATGATCGGCGGCACCGGCAACGACACCTTCAACGGCGGCGGCGGCAGCGACTCGATGAACGGCGGCGACGGCGACGACGACTACGTCGGCGTCGGCACCGGCGACGTCCTGGCGGAAGGTGGCGGGGGCGGCTTCGACCGTGTGTTCTCGAACATCAGCCACACGCTGGGTGCCAACTTCGAGTACCTCGAGCTGACCGGCGGCGGCAACACCGGCACCGGCAACAGCGCGGCCAACACGCTGGTCGGCAACGCGAACAACAACACGCTCAGCGGGCTGGGCGGCGCCGACGTGCTGGATGGCCGCGCCGGCAACGACAAGCTGTACGCCGGCAGCGACGCGGTCGAGGACCGGTTCGTCTTCAGCTCGGCCCTGAACGCCGCCGGCAACGTCGACACGCTGTTCGATGCCGAGTTCCCCGAAGACCAGATCCGGCTCGACAACGACATCTTCACGGCGCTGCTGTCGGGCGGAGGCACGCAGACCGGGACCCTGGCCGCCGCCTACTACTTCGAAGGAACGAGCCTGTTCGGCAACGGCCTGAACGACGCCATCGGCATCTGGTACGACCTCGGCACGGGCGGGCTGTACTACAACCCGACGTCGAACGTTGCCGGCGACAGCACCTTGTTCGCGATCGTCAACGGCGCCACGTCGGCCCTGTCGAACGCCGACATCACGCTGTTCGGCTGACGCGGCGGCAGGGTCGCCGCCGGGTGCCTGCCCGGCGGGTCCGCGCGGATGCCGGCGGGTGGTCCGGCCTGCGGCTCGGCGGGCGGG
>JAFLDG010000135.1 GCA_017302495.1 Burkholderiales bacterium | reverse complement strand
CCCGCCGGTCTCGGCCTGGCCGGGCTGCGCCGCGCGCTGCTGGCGCTGGCCGGCTGGCACCCGAGCGGCGGCGGCACCTTCAGCGCACGCACGCGCCACCTGCATGCGCTGCGGCGCGCGCAGGCGCACCTGCAGGCCGGGCAAAGGCAGCTCGATGCCGGGGAGGCCGCGCTCGAACTGCTGGCCGAGGAGCTGCGCCTCGCCCACGACGCGCTCGGCGAGATCACCGGCGCGTTCACGCCGGACGACTTGCTCGGCGCGATCTTCAGCCGTTTCTGCATCGGCAAGTGAAAGCGCGCGCCGGCGCGCTCAATGCCCGGCGAAGTCCACCAGCGTGTACACCGGCAGGCCCGCGTCGCGCAGCCGCCTCGAGCCTCCGAGTTCCGGCAGATCGACGATCGCAGCCCCTTCGATCACGTGCGCGCCGAGCTTGTGCAGCAGGCGCAGGCCGGCGAGCATCGTGCCGCCGGTGGCGATCAGGTCGTCGATCAGCACCACGCGCTCGCCGTGCTGCACCGCGTCGACGTGCATCTCGACCGCGGCCGAGCCGTATTCGAGCTCGTAGCTCTCCTGCACCGTCGTGAACGGCAGCTTGCCCTTCTTGCGGATCGGCACGAAGCCGACGTTCAGCTCGTACGCGAGCACCGAGCCGATGACGAAACCGCGCGCGTCGAGCCCGGCGATCGCGCTCGGCCGCGCGTCGAAGTAGCGGTGCACGAACTGGTCGATCAGCACGCGGAAGACGCGCGGGTTGGCCAGAAGCGGCGTGATGTCGCGGAACTGCACGCCCGGCTCGGGCCAGTCCGGCACCGTGCGGATGTGGCGGCGGATGGTCTCGACCGGGTTCGTGTCGGCAGGGTTCATCGGCGCGCTCCTTCAGGCGGTCTCCAGCAGCTTCTCCTCGGCCAGCGCCAGCGGCTCGGGCAGGCCGGACAGCACCAGCGTGTCGCCGGGGCCGAGCGCCAGCGTCTCGTCGGGCTCGCGCACGCGGCCGCCGGCCTGGCGCAGCGAGACCACGCGCACGCCCACCGCGTGCAGCGCCAGGCTGCCGAGCGTGCGGCCGACACAGGCCGCGGCCATCGGCAGCGTCACGCTCGCCAGGCGCTCCTGCTGCAGCTCCTCGACCGTGTCGTCGTCGGCGCCGTGGAAGTAGCCGCGCAGCAGCGTGTAGCGCGCGTCGCGCGCGGCGCGCGTCATCTGGATCACGCGCCGCATCGGCACGCCCACCAGCACCAGCGCGTGGCTGGCGAGCATCAGCGAGCCTTCGATCGCCTCGGGCACGACCTCGGTCGCGCCGGCCTCGCGCAGCCGCTCCAGGTCGGCATCGTCGATCGTGCGCACGATCACCGGCACCTTCGGCGCATGGTCGCGCACCAGGCGAAGGATCTTCAATGCCGACGCGGTGTCCGGGTAGCTGACGACGACCGCGCTCGCCCGCGCCAGGCCCGCGGCCATCAGGCTCTGCAGCCGCGCGGCGTCGCCGAAGACCACGCTCTGCCCGGCCGCGGCCGCCTGGCGCACGCGGTCCGGGTCGAGGTCCAGCGCCATGTACGGGATGTGCTCCTGTTCGAGCAGCCGCGCCAGGTTCTGCCCGCTGCGGCCGTAGCCGCAGATGATCACGTGCGCCTGCGCCGCGATCGAGCGCTTGGCGATCGTCGTCAGCTGCACCGACTGCAGCAGCCAGTCGCTCGCGGCCAGGCGCAGCACGATCCGGTCGCTGTAGTTGATCAGCACCGGCGCGATCAGCATCGACAGCACCATGCTGGCCAGGATCGGGCTCACCCACTGCGGTGCGACCAGGCCGTTGGCCTTGCCGAGCGCGAGCAGCACGAAGCCGAACTCGCCGGCCTGCGCCAGGTACAGCCCGGTACGCAGCGCGACGCCGGGGGCGGCGCCGAACAGCCGCGCCAGCGCGGCGACGAGCACGAACTTGGCGACCACCGGAATCGTCGTCAGCAGCAGCACCAATCCCCACCGGTCGAGCACCGGCCGCCAGTCCAGCAGCATGCCGACGGTGATGAAGAACAGCCCGAGCAGCACGTCGTGGAAGGGCCGGATGTCGGTCTCGACCTGGTGCTTGTATTCGGTCTCGGCCACCAGCATGCCGGCGACGAAGGCGCCGAGCGCGAGCGACAGCCCGGCGTGTTCGGTCAACCAGGCCAGGCCGAGCGTGATCAGCAGCAGGTTCAGCATGAACAGCTCCTCGCTCTTGCGCCGCGCGACCAGCGTCAGCCACCAGCGCATCGCGCGCCGGCCGCCGGCCAGCAGCAGGCCGAGCAGCAGCGCGGCCTTGACGCAGGCGAGCGCGATCGCCCAGGCCAGGTCGCGGCCGCTGTCGTCGAGCGCCGGGATCAGCACCAGCAGCGGCACCACCGCGAGGTCCTGGAACAGCAGCACGCCGATCACGCGCCGGCCGTGTTCGGTCTCCAGCTCGAGCCGCTCGGCCATCATCTTCGCGACGATCGCGGTGCTCGACATCGCCATCGCGCCGCCGAGCACGACGGTGCCCTGCCAGCCCATCTGCCACGGCGTGTCGGTGTGCGCGAAGATCCACACCAGCAGCGCGTGGCCGGCGAGCGTGCCGGCCATCGTCAGCAGCACCTGCGACAGGCCGAGCCCGAACACCAGCGAGCGCATGCTGCGCAGCTTGGGCAGGTTGAACTCCAGCCCGATCACGAACATCAGGAAGACGACGCCGAACTCGGCGAGGTACTTGATCGCCGCGGTGTCCTTGGCCAGCGCGAGCGCGTTCGGCCCGATCACGACGCCGACGACCAGGTAGCCGAGCATCGGCGGCAGCTTCAGCGTGCGGCAGGCCACCGCCGCCAGCACCGCGGCGACCAGGTACAGCAGCACGAGATCGAGGGTGGTGGCCATCGCGCGACGGCGGGAGGGGCGGCTCCTAGAATGGCCGATGCTATAGGAGCACGACCGCGGTGAACCCGACGAGCCAGGCCTTCGACCCGCAGCGTGCACTGCAGCTGGCCGAGGACACTTTCCGCATCGAGGCGCAGGCGCTGCTCGCGTTGCGCGCGCGCCAGGGCGACGGGTTCACCGGCGCGGTGCGGGCGATGCTCGACGGCCGCGGCCGCGTGATCGTGATGGGCATGGGCAAGAGCGGCCACGTCGGGCGCAAGATCGCCGCGACGCTGGCTTCCACCGGCACGCCGGCCTTCTTCGTCCATCCGGCCGAAGCGAGCCACGGCGACCTCGGCATGGTGATGGCCGGCGACGTCGTGCTCGCCGTTTCGAACAGCGGCGAGAGCGACGAGCTGGCGACGATCCTGCCGGCGCTGCGCCGGCTCGGCGTGACGCTGGTCGCGATGACCGGCGGCGCCGACTCGACGCTCGCGCGCCATGCCGACCACGTGATCGACAGCGCGGTCGCGCAGGAGGCCTGCCCGCTGAACCTGGCGCCGACTGCGAGCACGACCGCGCAGATGGCCCTCGGCGATGCGCTCGCGGTCGCGCTGCTCGACGCGCGCGGCTTCCGCGAAGAGGACTTCGCGCGCTCACATCCCGGCGGCAGCCTCGGCCGCAAGCTCCTGGTGCACGTGCGCGACCTGATGCGCACCGGCGCGGAGCTGCCGCGTGTCGGCCCGCGCGCGAGCTTCATCGAGATGCTCGGCGAGATGACCGGCAAGGGGCTCGGCTTCACCGCGGTCTGCGCCGACGACGGCCGCGTGCTCGGCATCTTCACCGACGGCGACCTGCGCCGGCTGATCGAGCGCGGCGCCGAGCTGCGCGGCCTGCACGCCGAGGACGTGATGCACCGCAGCCCGAAGTGCGTCAGCCCGGACGCGCTCGCGGTCGACGCCGCCGATCTGATGGAGGCGCACCGCATCACCAGCGTGCTCGCGGTCGACGCCGACGGCCGGCTCGTCGGCGCGCTGAACTCGAACGACCTGATGCGGGCGAAGGTGATCTGATGCCGCGCGCGGTGGAGGGTCCCGCGCTGCGTTTCGCGCCGGAGCTGCTGCTGAAGGCGCAGGGCCGCGCGCTCGGCTTGCGCGCCGCGATCTTCGACGTCGACGGCGTGCTCACCGACGGCCGGCTCTACATCGGCGAGCACGGCGAGCAGGTCAAGGCCTTCCACGCACTCGACGGCCATGGCCTGAAGCTGCTGCTGGCCGGCGGCATCGTCCCGCTGATCGTCAGCGGCCGCGATTCGCCGGCGCTGCGCCGGCGCGTGGCCGACCTCGGCCTGCCGCATGCGGTCTACGGCGCCGGCGACAAGCTGGCGGCGGCCGAAGGCCTGCTCGACACGCTCGGCACCGACTGGGCCGACGTGGCCGCGATCGGCGACGACTGGCCCGACCTGCCGCTGCTGCAGCGTTGCGCCTTCGCCGGCGCGAGCGCGAACGCGCATGCCGAGGTCAAGGCGGTCGCCGACTACGTCACGCAGGCCGCCGGCGGGCACGGCGCCGCCCGCGAGTTCTGCGACCTGCTGCTGGTCGCTGCCGGGCGCTACGCCGCGCTGCTGCAGTCGCAGCGCGCGACGCTGGATGCGCGCTGATGGCGGGCACGGCGATGGCGCTCGAGCTGCACCTGCCCGACCTGCCCGAAGTGCCGATCGGCCTCGGCCAGGTGCCGGCCCCGGCACCGCGGCTGCCGCAGCCCTGGTACCTGCGCCTGCGCGAGGGGCTCGCCACCTACCTGCCGCTGCTGCTGATGGGCCTGCTCGCGCTGGCGACCTGGTGGCTGGTGAAGAGCACGCCCGGGCCGGAACCGGTGCGCGACGCGGCACCGGCGAGCGGCGAGCCCGACTACACGATGAATCGCTTCGTCGTCGAGCGCTTCGACGCCGCGGGCCGGCTGCAGGCGCGCGTCGAAGGCCGGCAGCTGCGCCACTTTCCCGACGTCGACCGGATCGAGGTCGACCAGGCGCGCGTGCGTCTGGTCGGCAGCGACGGCCGGGCCACGCTGGCGCAGGCCCGGCGCGCGATCAGCAACGGTGACGGCAGCGAGGTGCAGTTGCTCGGGGACGCGCGCATCGACGGCAACGACAAGCAGGGCCGGCCGGTGGCCTTCCGCGGCGATTTCCTGCACCTGTTCGTGCCGACCGAGCGCGTGCGTTCGCATCTGCCGGTGCAGGTGAGCAGCGGCGACAGCGAGTTCCGCGCCGCCGGCATGGACTACGACCACCTCGCCGGGCGCCTGGAGCTGCAGGGCCCGATGCGCGCGGTGCTGCAGCCGCAGGTGCTGGCGCGCCCGGCGTCGTCGCCACCGTCGAAGGAGCCCGGATGAATCCGCCGTTGGCCTACATCACCGGGGCGTCGAGCGGCATCGGCGAGGCGCTCGCGCTGCGTTACCTGCGCGCGGGCTGGCGGGTCGCGCTGGTCGCGCGCCGCGGCGAGCAGCTTCAGGCCTGGATCGACGCCCAGGGCCTGGACGCGAGCCGGGCCCGCGCCTATGCCGCCGACGTGCGCGACGTGGCCGCGATCGTCCGTGCCGGCGCCGAGTGCATCGCGCAGTTCGGCCTGCCCGACGTCGTGATCGCCAACGCCGGCATCAGCGTCGGCATGGACACGGCAGACCTCGAGGACCTGGAGGTCCTGCGCACGACCTTCGAGACCAACAACGTCGGCATGGCCGCCACCTTCCACCCGTTCCTCGAACCGATGCGCCGCCGCGGCAGCGGCCGGCTGGTCGGCATCGCGAGCGTGGCCGGCATCCGCGGCCTGCCCGGCCACGGCGCGTACTGCGCGAGCAAGGCGGCCGCGATCGCCTACTGCGAGAGCCTGCGCGGCGAATGCCGCGGCAGCGGCGTGCAGGTGGTCACGATCCTGCCCGGCTACATCGATACGCCGCTGACCCGCGGCAACCGCTACCCGATGCCGTTCCTGATGACGGCGCAGGCCTTCGCCGATCGGGCCTTCGCCGCGATCGAGGCCGGCGCGAGCTACCGCGTGATCCCGTGGCAGATGGGCGTGGTGGCCAAGCTGCTGCGACTGCTGCCGAACGCCTGGTTCGATCGCGCCTTCGCCGGCCGCGGCCGCAAACGGCGCCGCCACGAGCAGGCCCGGGAACGCTGAAGCCGCGGGCCGGCACGGCCAGGCCCTGGGTAGCTCTCGAGCAAACGTGGCCTTGCCACTTCGCTCGCCCCCCTCCTAGGGGGCGGGCCGGGTCACGCCCGGCCCGGGGCGCGATCAGTAACCGCCGCCGCGGCCGCCGCCGTAACCGCCGCCACCCCCGCCGCCGCCGCGGCCGCCGGTGCCGTAGGGGCTGCGGCCACCACCGCCGTACGGCCCGCGCGAGCCGCCGCCGCCGCCGCCGTAGCCGCCGCCACCCCCGCCGCCGTAACCACCCCGGCCGCCACCACCGCCGCCGCCGCCGAAGCCGCGGTCTTCGCGCGGCCGCGCCTCGTTCACGACCACCGCGCGCCCTTCGAGCGGCTGGCCGTTCATGCCGTTGATCGCCGATTGCGCCTCGGCGTCGCTGCCCATCTCGACGAAGCCGAAGCCCTTCGAGCGGCCGGTATCGCGGTCCATCATGACCTTGGCCGACGTGACGGTACCGTACTGCGAGAAGGCCTGATGCAGCGCGTCGTCACGCACCGAATAGGCCAGATTGCCGACATAAAGCTTGTTGCCCACTGGGAGACCCTTCAAGAAAACCGCTTCGACAGATGTGGTGCTTCAACCCAGCGAGAACCGTTCCAGCAAAGGCGTGGCAGCCAAAAACGCGGCGAGGATTATTGGATCACCGGCAGGGCCCCCGTGTTGTTTTGTGATCTAGGGGCAAACCCTCGAAACACGCCGGCGGCGGCGGCCGATGGCGCCCCTAGCATCGGGCATGGACGTGCTCAAGCCGCTGATCGCCCTGCTCGCGATCGTGAACCCGATCGGCATCGTTCCGTTCTTCATCCACTTCACGCGCCAGCAGAGCCCGGCCCAGCGCCGGCGCACGATGCAGGTCAGCGCCTTCACCGCGTTCGTCGTGATCGCGGTCAGCGCGCTTGCCGGGCACGCGATCATCGGCTTCTTCGGCATCTCGATCGCGTCGTTCCAGGTCGGCGGCGGCCTGCTGCTGCTGCTCAGCGCGCTGCAGATGCTCGCCGCGCAGCCGGCCGAGAGCAAGCCGGGCGACGTGACCGAGGCCGACGCCAAGCTCGACGCCGGCGCGAGCATCGCGGTGGTCCCGCTGACGATCCCGCTGCTCACCGGACCGGCGACGATCTCGACGATGATCATCTACGCCCAGCGCACGCGGCACTGGTGGGAGCAGGCGGTGCTGGTCGGCTACGGCGTCGTGGTGGCCGCGGCCGCCTACCTGTCGTTCGCGGCGTCGACGCGGATCGCGAAGCTGCTCGGCCAGACCGGCATCAACATCCTGACCCGGCTGATGGGCCTGATCCTGGCCGCGCTCGCGGTCGAGATCATGGCCGACGGCCTGGTCGAGCTGTTTCCCGGGCTGGCCGGCCGGCGCTGAAGGCCGCGGCGGGAAAGTCCCGATGGGCCCGGCCGCGGCGCGCGCCTAGAGTCCGCGCGTCGCGGACGGGCCGCGACGTCAGGCGCGGCTCGATCGTCTGGGGCGGTGCGGGGAGACAACCCGGGCGGGCATCTGGCGCCGCGCGGGCCGCGAAGGAAGGGCGTGTGCACGGTCACCGCCCTTCTTTCTTTGTGGGCCGCGCTGCCCCGGCTTAGCATTGCCCATCCCTGCGCCGACCCTCACGCGATGCCCGTCGACCCCGAACTGCGCACGCTGCAGATCGACATCCCGGCCCGGCCCGAGGCGCTGGTCCAGCTGTCGCTGCTGATGGCCGACGAGGACATGAACCTGGCGGCCGCCGCGCGGCTGATCGAAGCCGACATGGCGCTCGCCGCGGCGGTGATGAAGGCGGTGAACTCGTCGCTGTACGGCCTGAAGGGGCGGGTGCAGAGCGTGCAGCAGGCGATCACCTACCTCGGCCTGCGCGAGGTCGCGGCGATCACCTTCGAGATGGGGCTGCGCGCGGCGTTCCCGCCGGCGCCGGAGCTGGACCCGATCTGGGCCCGGGCCGGGCGCCGCGGGCTGATCATGGGCCGGCTCGCCGCGGCGATGGGGCAGGATGCCTGGGCCGCGCACTCGGCCGGGCTGTTCGAGGAGTGCGGCAAGGCGGTGCTGTTCCGCCATGCGCCCGACCACTATCCGTCGATGCTGCGCGCGGCGCGCGACGACCTGGAGCTCACCACGCTGGAGAAGGCCGGCTTCGGCGTCAGCCACGATGCGCTCGGGGCGGCGCTGTGCGAAAGCTGGGGCCTGGGCATGGCCGCCGTCGCCAGCGTGCGCCACCACGTGCAGGCCCGGGCCAGCGGCGAGCTGCCCGAGGCGCCGGCGAAGCGGCCGATCTGCGCGCTGTCGGTGATCGCGCACGCGCTGATGACCACCCCCGAGGCGGCCGACACGTTCGACGAGCGTGTCGCCGACATCGCCGCGAAGGCCGAGCTCGACCCGACGCTCGCGCTGCGCACCGCGCGCAAGCTGCAGGAAGAGCTGGCCGACGCCGACCGGCGCCGGCACTGAGCGCCCGCCGGGGCCGCGCTGCGCCCGGCCGGTTCAACGGCCCCAGCGCCTCGTGACCGGGGCAAGCCCGGCTGTACGGTCGCGGCGAGATTCGCTAGCCTTGCGCGCTTCCGCCGGTCCCCGGCGCCTCCCCGCCCGCCCAGGCACGCTGACCATGGCCTCGTCCGCCCTGCCCGAAACGCTCGCGCTGCAGCGCATGTACCAGTGGGAGAAGAGCTCCCCCGACAAGGTCGCCTTCACGCAGCCGATGGGCGGCGGCGTGGTCCGCGACTGGACCTGGAAGCAGGCGATGGACGAGGTCCGGCGCATGGCCGCCTACCTGAAGAGCCTGAACTTCGAGCCGGGCACGAAGATCGCGCTGCTGGCGAAGAACAGCGCGCACTGGATGATGGCCGACTGGGCGATCTGGATGGCCGGCCACGTCTCGGTGCCGCTGTACCCGACGCTGGCGGCGACCACCGTGCGCCAGATCCTCGAGCACAGCGAATCGAAGCTGCTGTTCGTCGGCAAGCTCGACGTCTGGGACGAGATGAAGCCCGGCGTGCCCGTGGAGCTGCCGATGATCACGCTGCCGCTGGCGCCGCCGGTGCCGGGCGCGATGACCTGGGACGAGATCATCGCCAAGACCGCGCCGCTGGGCGACAGCCCGGTGCGGCCGGCCGACGAGCTGTGCACGCTGATCTACACCTCCGGCACCACCGGCATGCCCAAGGGCGTGATGCAGAGCTTCGGCACCTTCGCCTGGTCGATCACCTCGGGGCTGAAGCGCGTCCACATCGACTCGAATGCGCGGCTGTTCAGTTACCTGCCGCTGGCCCACGTCGCCGAGCGCATGCTGCTCGAGCACGGCGCGCTCGCGACCGGCGCGCACGTCTTCTTCGCCGAGAGCCTGGACACCTTCGTCGCCGACGTGCAGCGCGCGCGGCCGACGGTGTTCTTCTCGGTGCCGCGGCTGTGGGTCAAGTTCCAGCAGGGCGTGCAGGCGAAGATGCCCGCCGAGAAGCTGGACCGGCTGCTGAAGCTGCCGATCATCCGCGGGATCGTGAAGAAGAAGATCCTCACCGGGCTCGGCCTGGACAAGGTGCAGTGGGCGGCCGGCGGCGCGGCGCCGATGCCGACCGCGCTGCTGGATTGGTACCTGAAGCTCGGGCTGCAGATCATCGAGGCCTACGGCATGACCGAGAACTGCGCGCTCTCGCACGCCACCGTGCTCGGCAAGCCGCGGCCCGGCACCGTCGGCCCGCCGTACGACGGTGTGCAGTGCCGGATCGACAAGGACAGCGGCGAGATCCAGATCAAGGGCGAGTGCCTGATGCTCGGCTACTACAAGCAGCCCGAGGCGACCAAGGCCACCTTCACCGACGACGGCTGGCTGAAGACCGGCGACAAGGGCTCGATCGATGCCGAGGGCAACCTGAAGATCACCGGCCGCGTGAAGGACCTGTTCAAGACCGGCAAGGGCAAGTACGTCGCGCCGGCGCCGATCGAGGACAAGCTCGCGACCCATGTCGCGATCGAGGCCTGCTGCGTGACCGGCGCCAACCTCGGCCAGCCGCTGGGGCTGCTGATGCTCAACGCCGAGGCGACGGCGAAGGCGCGTGATGCCGCCGGCCGATCGGCGCTCGAGGCCTCGCTGGCCGAGCACCTGAAGGCGGTGAACGCGCAGCTCGACCCGCACGAGCAGATGGACTGCCTGGTGATCACGGCCGAGGCCTGGTCGGTCGAGAACGACATCCTGACGCCGACCATGAAGGTCAAGCGCAACCGGATCGAGGACCGCTTCGCGGCCAACTACGAGACCTGGGTCGCGTCGCGGAAGAAGGTGGTCTGGATCTGAAGCCGCGCGCGGGGACACCCCGCGGCGCGCGCCTGCGCTCCGCCGCGGCGCTCAGCGGCCGCGCGGCTGGAGGTCGAGACTGCGTTGCAGCGGCGCGCGCGGCGGCATCAGCACCGGGCGCAGCGGCTCGGTGCGGCGCGGCGGTTGGCCGGGAAGCAGCGCCTGCGCCCGCCTGGCCTGCGCTTCGTTGAGTTCCTGCTGGCGCTGGGCGAGCTGCTGCCGGGCGATCGAGATCGCTGCGTTCATTTCGGCCCGCTTGGCCTCGTAAAGCTGCAACTCCTGCGCG
>JAFLDG010000134.1 GCA_017302495.1 Burkholderiales bacterium | reverse complement strand
CCGACGCAGCGGCCGACGCAGCGGCCGACGGCGGCGGCGCGGCCGGCGCCGATCCGGCCTGGTGCCGCCGCCTGCGCGTCATCGAGCGTCGGTGTTCAGAGCTGCTGCGGCAGGTAGCGCACCGACAGCACGCCCTCGATTCGGCGCAGGCTGTCCAGCACCGCGGGCGCGACGGCGCTGTCGACGTCGACCAGCGTGTAGGCCATCTCGCCGCGCGACTTGTTGACCATGTTGTGGATGTTCAGCCCGGCCTGCGCCATCGCGGTCGAGATCTGGCCGAGCATGTTCGGCACGTTCGCGTTCGCGATCGCGACCCGGTAGGCCGACTCGCGCGCCATCGTCACCGCGGGGAAGTTGACCGCGTTCAGCACGTTGCCGTGTTCGAGGTAGTCGCGCAGCTGGTCGACGACCATCACCGCGCAGTTCTCCTCGGCTTCGCGCGTCGAGGCCCCGAGGTGCGGCAGCGCGATCACGCGCGGCCGGCCGTGCAGCGCCGGCGACGGGAAGTCGCAGACGTAGTAGGCCAGCGCCTGCGCGGCCAGCGCGGCCGCGACCGCGCCGTCGTCGACCACGCCGTCGCGCGAGAAGTTCAGCAGCACCGCGCCGGGCCGCATCAGCCCGATGTTGGCCGCGCCGACGAGGCCGCGCGTGGCCGGCAGCAGCGGCACGTGCAGCGTGACGAAGTCGCAGCCGCGCAGCACCTCGGCGATGCTGCCGGCGCGCTTGACCTGCGACGGCAGGCTCCAGGCGGCGTCGACCGTGATCTCCGGGTCGTGGCCGAGTACGTTCATGCCGAGCTTGATCGCGGCGTCGGCGACCAGGCAGCCGATCTTGCCCAGGCCGATCACGCCGAGCGTGTGACCGGCCAGCTCGAAGCCGGCGAAGGCCTTCTTGCCGTCCTCGACCGTGCGGTCCAGGTCGGCAGCGGCCGGGTCGAGGCCGTCGACGAAACGCAGTGCGGCGGGCAGGTGGCGCGCGGCCAGCAGCAGGCCGGCGAGCACCAGCTCCTTCACCGCGTTCGCGTTCGCGCCCGGGGCGTTGAACACCGGCGCGCCGCGCGCGCTCAGCTGCGGCACCGGGATGTTGTTCGTGCCGGCGCCGGCGCGGGCGATCGCCTGCACCGAGGGCGCGATCGCCATCGCGTGCATGTCCGCCGAGCGCACGAGCACCGCGTCCGGCTCGCTGACGTCCTTGCCGACGCGGTAGCGGTCGGTCGGCAGCCGCTGCAGGCCGAGCGGCGAAATCTGGTTCAGCACCAGGATCTGCAGCCGCTCAGCCATGGCGCGCCTCGAATTCCTTCATGTAGGCGACGAGCGCGCGCACGCCGTCGACCGGCATCGCGTTGTAGATCGACGCGCGCATGCCGCCGACCGAGCGGTGGCCCTTCAGCTGCAGCATCCGCCGCTCCTCCGCGCCCTTCAGGAACGCCGCGTCGAGCGCCTCGTCCTTCAGCTTGAAGGGCACGTTCATCAGCGAGCGGTCGGCCTTCGCGACCGGGCTGGTGTAGAACGAGGTCGCGTCCAGGTAGTCGTACAGCAGCGCGGCCTTGGCGCGGTTGTGCGCGGCGATCGCCTCCAGCCCGCCCTGCGCCTTCAGCCACTTGAACACCAGCCCGGCGACGTAGATCGCGTAGGTCGGCGGCGTGTTCAGCATCGAATCGGCCTCGGCCTGCTGCGCGTAGTCGAAGGCCGACGGCGTGATCGGCAGCGCCTGGCCGAGCAGGTCGTCGCGGACGATCACGATCGTGAGCCCCGCCGGGCCGATGTTCTTCTGCGCGCCGCCGTAGATCAGGCCGTACCTTGCCACGTCGACCGGCTTGCTGAGGAAGTTGCTCGACATGTCGGCCACCAGCGGCACCGCGCCGACCTCCGGCGTCCAGTGGTACTCGATCCCGCCGATCGTCTCGTTGCTGCAGATGTGGACGTAGGCGGCGTTCGGATCCAGCTTCCAGCCGTCGCGCGCCGGGATCGCGCTGTAGCCGCCGGCCTTGCCGCTGGCGGCGACGTTGGCAACGCAGTACTTCTGCGCTTCCTTGATCGTCTTCTTCGACCACTCGCCGGTGTCGACGAAGTCCGCGCTCGACTTGCCGCGCAGCAGGTTCATCGGCACGAAGGCGTTCTGGCCGATCGCGCCGCCCTGCAGGAACAGCACCTTGTAGTTCGCCGGCACCGCGAGCAGCTCGCGCAGCAGGCTCTCGGCCTCGGCGTGGATCGCGATGAACTCCTTGCCGCGGTGGCTCATCTCCATCACCGACATGCCCGAGCCGTGCCAGTCGAGCATCTCCTCGGCCGCCTGGCGCAGCACGGCTTCGGGCAGCGCCGCGGGGCCGGCGCTGAAGTTGTAGGCACGGGTCATTCGGGGATCTCCATCGATGGGGCTGGCGAAGCGGCTGACGGGGCGGCGTCGGACACGCGGGCGACAGCGCCGGTGCCTGCCGATGCGGCACACTGCGGGCGCCTCCCGTCACTGCCGCTATTGTCGCCCGATGTCCGACCTGTTCCGCCTGCCGCCCCGGCCCGACTGCTTCACGGCCGAGCACGAAGCCTTCCGCGCCACGGTGCGCGCCTTCGTCGCGCGCGAGATCGCGCCGCACGTCAACGACTGGGACGAAGCCGGCACCTTCCCGCGCGAGCTGTACCGCCAGGCGGCCGCGGTCGGGATGTTCGGCATCGGCTACCCCGAGGAACTCGGCGGCACGCCGGCCGACATCTTCTACACGATCGTCCAGGCCGAGGAGCTGGCCCGCGCCGGCTGCGGCGGGGTGCAGGCGAGCCTCGGCTCCCACGGGATCGCGCTGCCGCCGCTGGTGGCGCACGGCAGCGAGGAACTCAAGCGCCGGGTCGTGCCGCCGGTGCTGGCCGGCGAGAAGATCGCCGCGCTCGCGATCACCGAGCCCGGCGGCGGTTCGGACGTCGCCGCGCTGCGCACGACCGCGGTGCGTGAATCGTCGAGTTCGGGCGACCACTACGTCGTGAACGGCGAGAAGACCTTCATCACCTCCGGCGTGCGCGCCGACTTCCTGACCGTGGCGGTGCGCACCGACCCGGCGAATCGCGGCCCGGGCGGCGTGTCGCTGCTGCTGGTCGACGGCGACACGCCGGGGCTGACGCGCACGAACCTGCGCAAGATGGGCTGGTGGGCGAGCGACACCGCGCACCTGCGCTTCGACGGCTGCCGGGTGCCGGCGGCGAACCTGATCGGCGCCGAGGGGCAGGGCTTCAAGGCGATCATGCACAACTTCAACCACGAGCGGCTGCTGATGGCCACGCTCGCCTGCGCCTACGCCGAGGCCTGCGCCGACGAGGCGCTGGCCTGGGCGCGCGAGCGCCGCACCTTCGGCGCGGCGCTGGCCGAGCGGCAGGTGATCCGGCACAAGCTGGTCGACATGGTCGCGCGCATCGACGCCGCGCGCGCGCTGGTCTACGACCTGGCGTGGCGGCTCGAGCGGCGCGTCGGCGACGAGCGCGACTTCGTCGCCCGCACCTGCGTCGCGAAGGTGGTGGCGACGCAGGCGATGCAGTTCTGCGCCGACCAGGCGGTGCAGATCCTCGGCGGCATGGGCTTCATGCGCGGCACGAAGAGCGAGCGCCTGTACCGCGAGGTCAAGGTGATGATGATCGGCGGCGGCTCCGAGGAGATCATGAAGGACCTGGCCGCGCGCCAGCTCGGCATCTGAACGGGCGCGCCGCCGCGCTCGTCACTTGCCCGACTGGATCAGCTTCTCGTCGTCTTCGCGGTACGAGCGGCCCTCGCAGTCGATCTTCCAGGTCTGCAGGTCCAGTTCGTAGGCCTGGGTCTGCTTGGCCAGCGCCTGGTTGCGCGTGTTCCAGTCGTCCACCGCCCGGTTGCGGGTCTCGGCGCGGGCCCGGTAGGTCTTCGCCTTCTGCTCGGCGTCGGGGCCGAGCGCGGCGCGGTCGGCCTCGAGCTGCGCCGTCGCGCGGTCGATCGCGGCCTTCTCGCTCTGCAGGTTGCGGCGCTGGCGGTCGGCCATCGGCCCCGACAGCGGGCTGTTCTGCATCTGTGCCGACTTGTCGTTGTAGTCGCTGATCTGCTGCTCCAGCGCCTTCGTGCGCTTGGTGATGTCCTCCGCCTGCTGCGCCAGCTTCTGCATCGCGGCCTCGTCCGCCTTCAGCGACTGGTCGATCTTCTGCAGCTCGTCGCGTTCCTTCTCCAGCGCGATGCGCTCGCCTTCCAGCTTCGGCTTGCGCGCGCCCAGCTCCTTCTGCTGCGCGAAGCAGGCGCGCAGTTCGTCGAGCGTGAGCAGCCTGCCGCCCTTGGCGGCGCCGATCGACTTGGTGGCCGCGCCCTGCGCGGCGACAGCACCGGCCAGGCCGGCGGCGAGCAGGGTCAGCAGCAGCTTGCGGGCGATGTCCATCGTCTTGACTTCCGGAGCGGCACCGGCGCCGCGGGGGCCGCATGATGCCACCGGACGGCCGCCCGGCCGGCCATCGGTTATCTTGGCGACCCGATGAGCGATTTCAGCTTCTTCTGGCACGACTACGAGACCTTCGGCAGCACGCCGCGGCGCCACCCGCCGGCGCAGTTCGCCGGCGTGCGCACCGATGCGGCGCTGAACGAGCTGGAACCGCCGGTGGCCTGCTACTGCCGTCCGTCCCCGGACTTCCTGCCCGAGCCCGAAGCCTGCCTGCTCACCGGCATCACGCCGCAGGACTGCCTGCAGCGCGGCCTGGCCGAGCACGCCTTCGCCGACGCGATCGAGCAGCAGCTCGCGCGGCCCGCCACGGTGGGCGTGGGCTACAACTCGATCCGCTTCGACGACGAGGTCACGCGCTTCCTGTTCTGGCGCAACCTGCTCGACCCTTATGCGCGTGAATGGCGCGACGGCTGCGGCCGCTGGGACCTGCTCGACGTGCTGCGCTGCGCCTACGCGCTGCGGCCCGGCGGGCTGCAGTGGCCGGTGCGCGACGACGGCACGCCGTCGTTCAGGCTCGAGGACTTCACGCGCGCGAACGGCCTCGCGCACGAGGGCGCGCACGACGCGCTCGCCGACGTGCGCGCGACGCTGGCGCTGGCGCGGCGCCTGAAGGCCGCGCAGCCGAAGCTGTGGGACTTCTGCCTGAAGCTGCGCCGCAAGGATGCGGTGCTGGAGGAGATCGCCGGTGCCCAGCGCCAGGGCCGGCCGTTCCTGCACGTGTCGGGCCGCTATGCGGCGCAGCGCGGTTGCCTGGCGCTGGTGTGGCCGCTGGCGCCGCATCCGACCAACCGCAACGAGCTGATCGTCTGGGACCTGGCCGAGGACCCGGCCGAACTGGAGCGCTTGCGCGCGGCCGAGATACGCGCGCGGCTGTTCGTGCCGGCCGACGGCCTGCCCGAGGGCGTGCGCCGGCTGCCGATCAAGACGATCCACCTGAACCGCGCGCCGATCGTGATCGCCAATCTGAAGACGCTCGCGCCGCCGATGGCCGCGCGCTGGGGGCTGGATGTCGACGCCGGCCTGCGCCATGCCGACAAGGCTGCGCGGCTCGCGCCGAAGCTCGCCGGGCTGTGGCCGGAGGTGTTCGAGCGGCCGGCTGCCGATGCCGTGCCCGACGTGGACGAGAACCTCTACGGCGGCTTCGTCGGCGACGCCGACCGGCGCCTGCTGCAGCGCCTGCGGGCGCTGCCGCCGGAACGGCTGGCGACCCGGCGGCCGGATTTCGCCGACCCGCGGCTGACGGAGCTGCTGTTCCGCTATCGGGCGCGCAACTTCCCCGAAACCCTGTCGGCGGCCGAGCAGGAGCAGTGGCGCCAGCACCGGGCGGCCCGCCTGCTCGAAGGCGTCGGCGACCGCTGCACGGTGCCGGCCTATCTCGACCGGCTGGAAGCACTGGCTGCCGCTGCCGATGCCCGCGGTCGGGGCATCCTGCAGGGGCTGGCCGCCTACGCGGGGTCGATCGCGCCGGCGCCCGGATAGGCCGCGGTCAGTTCTTCGCCCGGGCGGCCGCGGTGCCGCTGACCGAGATCTGGCCCGGCGAATCGATGCCGAGCTTGGCACCTTCGGCGGCGGCGGTCGCGGCCTCGCGTTTCTGCTCGTCGTGCTGGCAGCCGTCGACCAGGCGCTTGCCGGCCTTGGTGTCCATCAGGATCGTCTTGCTCGGGATCTGCACCAGCAGCAGCGAGCCGGAATGGACTTCCTCGAGCCGGACCGCCCCGGTGCTCGAGCGCACCGGCTTGAACGTGGCCTTGCGGCGCAGGATCTCGCCGTCGACGTAACCGTCCTGCCCCGCGGTGCGGCTGACGGTCAGGATCTGGCCGTACTCGCAGTCGTAGCGGCCGATGTACACCTGCGACGCGGCCAGCAGTTGCTCGCCGTCGGCGGCGGCGAGCGGTGGCGGCGGCTCCGCCGGGGCTGCCGGTGCGGCATTGGCCGACTTCGCCGGCTTGGTCCTGGCCGCGGCCGAGTTCTGCGCCGCCGCGACGACGGGCAGCGCGAGCGACGTGCCGAGCAGCAGCAGCGAGGCGAGTCGGTTCATCGGCGGCATCCGGTGATTGCGGTGGCGCGATTGTGCCCCCGGCCGCCGGACGCCGGTGTCACCGTCCGTTGCGGGGCGGCCGGAGTTGGCAGACGCTGCCGCGATCAGGCGGCCACCGTCTTCGCCGTCTCGGCGTACTCCTCGATCTGGTCGAAGTTCATGTAGCGGTACACGCTGGCGGCATCCTGATTGATGATGCCCATCGCCTCGTGGTACTCGGCCACCGTCGGGATCCTGCCCAGCTTGCTGGCGATGGCCGCCAGCTCCGCCGAGGCCAGGAACACGTTGGTGTTCTTGCCCAGTCGGTTGGGGAAGTTGCGGGTGCTGGTGGAGACCACGGTGGCACCTTCGCGCACCTGTGCCTGGTTGCCCATGCACAGGCTGCAGCCCGGCATCTCGGTGCGCGCGCCCGCGGTGCCGAAGGCGGCGTAGTGGCCTTCCTTGATCAGCTCGCTCTGGTCCATCTTGGTCGGCGGCGCCACCCACAGCTTGACCGGGATGTCGCGCTGGCCGCCCAGCAGCTTGGCCGCGGCGCGGAAGTGGCCGATGTTGGTCATGCAGCTGCCGATGAAGGCCTCGTCGATCTTTGTGCCGGCGACCACGCTCAGCAGCTTGGCGTCGTCCGGGTCGTTCGGGCAGCAGAGCACCGGCTCCTTCAGCTCGGCCAGGTCGATCTCGATCACCGCGGCGTACTCGGCGTCCTTGTCGGCTTCCAGCAACTGCGGGTTGGCCAGCCAGGCCTCGACCTTCTCGATGCGGCGCTTCAGCGTCTTGGCGTCCTGGTAGCCGTCGGCGATCATGTTCTTCATCAGCACGACGTTGCTCTTCAGGTACTCGATGACGGGTTCCTTGTTGAGCTTGATCGTGCAGCCGGCGGCGCTGCGCTCGGCGCTGGCGTCCGACAGTTCGAAGGCTTGTTCCACCTTCAGGTCGGGCAGGCCCTCGATCTCGAGGATGCGGCCGCTGAAGATGTTCTTCTTGCCGGCCTTGGCGACGGTCAGCAGGCCGGCCTTGATGGCGGCGTAGGGGATCGCGTGCACCAGGTCGCGCAGCGTCACGCCCGGCTGCATCTGGCCCTTGAAGCGCACCAGCACCGATTCGGGCATGTCCAGCGGCATCACGCCGGTGGCCGCGCCGAAGGCCACCAGGCCCGAGCCGGCCGGGAAGCTGATGCCGATCGGGAAGCGGGTGTGGCTGTCGCCGCCGGTGCCCACGGTGTCAGGCAGCAGCAGGCGGTTCAGCCAGCTGTGGATCACGCCGTCACCGGGCCGCAGGCTGACGCCACCGCGGGTGCTGATGAAGGCCGGCAGCTCGCGGTGCGTCTTCACGTCCACCGGCTTCGGGTAGGCGGCGGTGTGGCAGAAGCTCTGCATCACCAGGTCGGCGCTGAAGCCCAGGCAGGCCAGGTCCTTCAGCTCGTCGCGGGTCATCGGGCCGGTGGTGTCCTGGCTGCCGACGGTGGTCATGTGCGGCTCGCAGTAGGTGCCCGGGCGGATGCCCTTCTGCGTCCCATTCACTTCGGGCAGGCCGCAGGCACGGCCGACCATCTTCTGCGCCAGCGTGAAGCCCTTGCCGGTGTCCTTGGGCGCCACCGGCAGGCGGAAGGCGGTGGACGCGGGCAGGCCCAGCGCCTCGCGCGCCTTGGTGGTCAGGCTGCGGCCGATGATCAGGTTGATGCGGCCGCCGGCGCGCACCTCGTCCAGCAGCACGTCGCTCTTCAGCGCGAACTCGGCGATCGTGGCGCCGCCCTTGGTGATCCTGCCGTCGTAGGGGTGGATGTCGATGACGTCGCCCATCTCCAGCTTCGACACGTCCACCTCGATCGGCAGCGAGCCCGAGTCTTCCTGCGTGTTGAAGAAGATCGGCGCGATCTTGCCACCCAGCGTGACGCCGCCGAAGCGCTTGTTCGGCACGAAGGGGATGTCCTGGCCGGTGGCCCAGATCACGCTGTTGGTGGCGCTCTTGCGGCTGGAGCCGGTGCCCACCACGTCGCCCACGTAGGCCACCAGGTGGCCCTTCTTCTTCAGGTCCTCGATGAACTGCATCGGGCCGCGCTTGCTTTCTTCTTCGGGCTTGAAGGCGGCGTCCGGGCGGCTGTTCTTCAGCATCGCCAGGTAGTGCAGCGGGATGTCCGGGCGGCTCCAGGCGTCGGGCGCGGGGCTCAGGTCGTCGGTGTTGGTCTCGCCCGGCACCTTGAAGACGGTGACGGTGATGGTCTTCGGCACCTCGGGCCGGCTGGTGAACCACTCGGCATCGGCCCAGCTCTTCATCACCTCCTGCGCCTTGGCGTTGCCGGCCTTGGCCTTGGCGGCCACGTCGTTGAAGAAGTCGAACATCAGCAGCGTCTTCTTCAGGGCCTCGGCTGCCACGCCGGCCACCTCGAGGTCGTCGAGCAGCTCGATCAGCGGGTGCACGTTGTAGCCGCCGACCATGGTGCCCAGCAGCTCGGTGGCCTTGGCCTTGCTGACCAGCCCGACCTTCAGCTCGCCGTGCGCCACCGCGGCCAGGAAGCTGGCCTTGACCTTGGCGGCGTCGTCCACGCCCGGCGGCACGCGATAGGTGAGCAGTTCCATCAGGAAGGCTTCCTCGCCGGCCAGGTCCTTGGAGGGACAGGCCTTGATCAGCTCGATCAGTTCAGCCACCTGCTTGGCGTCCAGCGGCAGCGGCGGGATGCCGAGCGCGGCGCGTTCGGCGGCATGTTGGCGATAGGCTTGCAGCATGAAGGGCTCCTCGGGAAATGGGGGAAGTGTGCGGGCCTAGGCTTGCGGCACGATGACCTTCAAGCCCTTGAAGTAGTCGCGGAAGAATCCGGCGTCGAGCGTGATCAGGGCCTGGCACTGAAGCAAGGCGTGTGCCCCGACCAGGAAATCGGGCACCGAGCGTCGCGCCGGGCCGGACTCCCCGGCGCGGCGCAGGCGCTCCTTGTAGCGGCGCTGCATCTCGCCGGCTCGGACCGCGGAGCGTTGTTCGAGCGGCGAGAAACCGACGCCGATCGCATCGAGCGTCTCGGTCACGATGTCGCTGTGGCCGAGGCCGGCAACGACCTCGCTGAGCACCACCTCGCAGACGACCACCGGGCCGGCGCTCAGCGCCGCGCGCAGCGCGTCTTCGGCGGCTTCCGCGGCCGGGCCGTCGCCGATGTAGTCGACCAGCACCGAGGTGTCGACCGCGATCACTTTTCGTCGTCGGGCGCGGGGTAGGGGTCACCCGGCGCGCGGCCGCGCAGCTCGCGCATGATGTCGTCGGTCGTGACGCCGGGCGGCAGCTTGATCCGTCCGCGCAGCTTCGACAGCGTGTCCGACACGTCCTTGCGCAGCACGATGCGCCCGCCTTCGAGCTCGACCTTCAGCCGCGTGCCCTTGGTCAGGCCGAGGGCGTCGCGCACCGCCTTGGGCAACGTGATCTGGCCCCGTTCGGCGACGGTCGCTTCCATTCGTGTGCTCCTGCCCGGCCGAGGTGAGTATGCGGCCTACGGTATGGATCAATTATACGTACTCGGCGGTGCCGTGCACGCCGCCCGCCGGGTCCGGGCCGGGGCGCGACCTCATGGCCGGCCGCCGTCCGCCGGGCCGAAGAACGCCTCGCGCACCGAGGCCGGCAGCTGCGCGCCGCCGGCGTACGAGGTCTGGTGCGCACGCTGCAGCACCTGCCAGAAGTAGCGGTAGCTGGCGCGGTCGTGCAGCGTGTCGCGGTGGCGGATCGGGGCCCAGCCGGCGGCCTGCGCTTCGAGCAGGATCTCGGCCGCCTGGTCGACCTCGGCGGTGGTCGGGGCGAAGGCGTCGACGATCACCCGCACCTGCGCCGGGTGGATGCTCCACATCCGCGTGTAGCCGAATTCGCGCGATGCCTTGCGTGCCGCTTCGGCGAGCGCATGCTCGTCCTTGAACTCGGGCACGACGCTGTGCGAGGGCACCTTCGCGAAGGCGTGGCAGGCGGCGGCGATCTCGAGCTTGGCGCGCACCACGAGCGGGTGCTCGAACTGGCCCTTGACGCCCATCGCGCTCGCGGGGATCGCGCCACGGTGCGCCGAGACGAAGTCCATCACGCCGAAGGACAGCGACTCGATGCGCGGATGGGCCGCGAGCGCACCGACCTCGCGCAGCGCGCCGTGGGTCTCGACCAGCGCCTGCAGCGGGATCGCGCGCTGCAGCCCGGCGCGGCGCGCTTCGGCGTC